>NZ_VWWK01000065.1:0-34628 GCF_011753035.1 Burkholderia sp. Ax-1720
CCGCGCCGGCCGAGCCGCTCTCGCTGCTGGCCGGCGCGGGCTGGCAGCTCGCCCTGCCCGCCACCACGCGGCTGATCGCGCTGCGGCATCGCGCCGACAGCCTGCGCCCCTGGCTGCGGGGCGAACGCCCGGCGGAGGCGCCCGAGTTCGAGATCGACCGCGTCGCGATCCGTCGCCACCGGTTTCGCGTGTCGATGGAGCGGCTGGCCGACTGGCAGTACCACGCGCTGCGCCGAGCCGCAAACGGGCCGGCCTCGCTGGCCGATTGCGCCCGCGCCGCGGCGCGCCGCACCGGCGGCAGCGAGGCGGAACTCCGCGCGCGGCTGGCCTTCTGGCTGCCGGCCGCCCAGCAGTCGAGCCTCGTGACGCTGGACGCCGATCCGGCCCGACCCTAGCCAAACGGCAAGCGGCCGGGCGGCCGAGCGGCTTGTTTTCGCCGCCCGGCCGCATCACACGCCACATACGCCACACACGCCAGCGCCGTTCCGCGACGCCCGGGCGTCTCAGAAGCTTGCGTGCAGGTTCACGAACGCGCTCAGCGACTCGCCCACATAGGCCCCGGCCGCGTTCGCCGCGATGAAGTAGCGGCGGTCGGTCAGGTTGTGCACGTTCAGGTCGACGCCCCAGCGACGCGTGTCATAACCGAAGGCCGCATTGGCGATCACGTAGGACGGGATCGAATTGGCATTGGTGATGTCGCTGTAGCTCTTGCCGACGTAGTTCACGCCCGCGCCCACGTGGAAGCCCGGCACGCCCGCGATCGAGAAGTCGTAGCTGGTCCAGAGGTTCGCCAGGTAGGCCGGCGCGCCCTGCGGACGGTTGCCGACCGAGGCGATGCCCTGCGGGTTGTCGGTGATCTTCGCGTCCTGCGCCGTGAAGTTGGCGATCAGGTGCCAGCGCGGCGTCAGGCTCGCGTCGAGCGAGGCTTCCGCGCCCTTGGTGCGCTGGCTGTCGAACACCACGCTTTCCTCGCCGTTGATGGTGGTCAGCGCGGCCACGTTATCGCGCTTCACGTCGAACAGCGCCGTGTTGAGCACGTAGCGGTCGTCGAGGAAGGAGAACTTCACGCCCAGCTCGTATTGCAGCGCGGATTCGGGCGCGCCGATGCCGTTCTGCGTGTTCTCCGAGTTGAAGTTCGCGAAGTGGCTGCGCGACACGCCGGCATAGGGCGACATCCAGGGCAGCGCCTTGTAGAGCACGCCGATGTTCCAGCTGGTGGGCGCGTCGTGGCGCGAATCGGTGACGCCGGCCAGCAGCGGATCGCCCTGCGTGTCGAAGCGGCCCGGCACCGAGATGTTCGGCGTCAGCGAGGTGTCCCACCAGTCCTTGCGCACGCCGGCGCGCAGCTTGAGGCGGTCGCTGAGGTCGACCTGGTCGGTCGCGTAGACGCTGGTGTAGTTCGCCACCAGGTGGTCGTTGTCGCAGGAATGCTTGGCGTCGCACAGGAAGTTCAGCCCGGCCAGCGAGGTTTCCGGCGGCACCGGCGCGAAGGCGTTGGCGATGTTCGGCAGGTCGGCCGTGCTGCGCTCGGTATCGATGATCTGGTGCTGGTACTCGAAGCCGGTCAGCAGGGTGTGCTTGACGCCGCCGGTGGCGAAGCGCCAGACCGGCTCGAACTGGTAGTCGAGGCTGTTGTCCGAATCGTCCTGCTGGCGCAACTGGCGGCCCACCACCTGGCCGTTGCTGATCTTGGTGCTGGTGCTGTCGCCGTTGCCGAGCACGTCGAGGCTGCGGTGCAGGTAGGAGAAGCGGTTGTTGATGGTCAGGATGTCGTTGATGCGCCAGGCGTCGGTCAGGGTCGGGCGCACGTAGTTGCCGCGCGCGAAGGCGAACGGCGTCGAGTACTTGGCGTTGATCGAGACGTTCGAGATCGGCGAGCCGTTGGCGTAGATCAGCCCGTAGGAATCGGGCGTCTCGCGGATGTCGCGCGCGTCGAGCGAGAAGTTGATGGTGTGGTGATCGGTCTTCCACTGCAGCTCTGGGCGGATTTCCTCGTCGCGGCTGTAGAGCGAGCGGAAGCCGTCGGCATGCGAGACGGTGGCGTCGACGCGGTAGTCGAGCCCGGAGATGCCGGTCGGGCCGGTGACGTAGCCGCTGCCGCTGATCATCCCGTAGGAGCCGGCCTGGATGCTGCCGCCGTAGTGGAGCTGGTCCGAGGGCGTGTAGTGGACGATGTTGATCGAGCCGCCCGGCGGGCCGCTGCCGAGCAGCGCCGAACCCGGGCCCTCCAGCACCTCGATGCGCTCCACGCCGTTCAGCGAGTGCGAGATGCCGCCCAGCAGGTCGCCGTCGGAGAAGCCGTCGTTGTAGATCTGCGCGTTCAGGCCGCGGATCAGGAAATGGTCGTAGTAGCCCTTGGTGTCCTGGCCGCCCACGTTCACGCCGCTGGCGTTGTAGAGGCTGTCGCGCAGCATGGTGGCGCCCTGCTCGGCCAGCAGCGCGCGCGGGATCACCTGCACGTTGGCCGGCAGGTCCTTGAGCGCCGTGCCGGTCTTGCCGACGCTGATCACCTGGCTCGGGTCGTTGACGTTGTCGTCGCCGGGCGCGCCGTCCTGCTTGCCATGCACCTGCACGGCGGGCAGCGCCAGCGCGTCGGCGCCCGCGCCGGCCGAGCCGGCCGCGCTCGCGCCGGGCGCCTGCTGCGCGGCGGCCGGCTGGGCCAGCGACAGCGCCATCAGCGAGCCCCCCAGGCCCAACCCCATGCGCCCCATTCGTTTCCGTAGTTTTCGCATCGCGACCTTGTTCCCCACCTTGATTCTCCGGTTTGTCCGTCCCGCGCGGCCTGCTGCGCCGTCCGGCATCGCCGGCGGCTCGATTCCCGCTCTAGATCACGAATAGGAATCGTTTCGATTTTTATTTAAAAAAACACAGCGAATACCGCGCCGGACATCTGGTTTGTCGGTGCTTGCCGGCACAATCGCCGCAAGCACGGCTCGCCACGGCAGACGCGCTCCCGTGGCGATGGGAAGACGATGGCGGCAGGGCTTTATTCCGGATCGATGCAGCGCCCTGTCTTACCGCGCGTTACAAGGCGGGCGGCGGCTCAGCCGAGCTCCAGCACCACCTTGCCGCGCGCCTGGCCCTCGCGCACCAGCGCGTGAGCGGCATCGGCCTGGTCGATCGCGAAGCGGCGCGCTTCGAGGCGCGGCGCGAGTCGCCCCGCCTCGACCAGCGCCGCCGTCTCCACCAAGATCCGGCCATGCGCCTCGCGGCCCTGCCCCGTCAGCAGCGGCCGCAGCGTGAATACGCCCGCGTACTGCGCCGAGCGGAACGACAGCGGCGCGAGCGACACGGTCCCCCAGCCGAGCGCGCTGGTCACGCGGCCGAACGGCCGCACCGCCTGGAAGGCGGCGTCGAGCGCGCCGACGCTGTCGTAGACCACGTCGAAACCGCGTCCGCCGGTGTGCTCGTCCACCCAGGTTGCGACCGCGGCGGCCCGGTCGACGAAGTGCGCGCCCAGCGAGCGCAGGTAGCCGGCATCGCGCTCGCTCGCGACCCCGAACACCCGGGCGCCGCGCGCCAGCGCCAGTTGCGTCGCCACATGCCCGACGCCGCCGGCCGCGCCGATCACCAGCACGCTCTCGCCGGCCCGCACCCGAGCGTTGTCCACCAGCCCTTCCCAGGCGGTGATCGCGGCCAGCGGCAGCGCGGCCGCCTCGCGCATCGACAGGCCCGCCGGCTGGCGCGCCAGCAGCCGCGCGTCGACGGCCACCCACTGCGCCATGCTGCCGCCGATCCCGCCCACGCCGCCGGCCGCGCCCCAGACCGCGTCGCCGGGCGCGAAGCCGCTCACGCCCTCGCCGACGCGCTCGACGCTGCCGGCCAGGTCGATGCCGAGCACGGCCGGCAAGGGATGGCGCGCATGGGCGGCGCTGCCGGCGCGGATCTTGGTGTCGAGCGGATTGACGCCGCTCGCCTCGACCCGTACCAGCACCTCGCCGGCGCGCGGCTCGGGAATCGGCAGCTCGATCTCGCGAAACGGCGCGTCGGGCGCGTCCACGATCCAGGCGCGCATGGTCTTGGGATTGGGGTTCATCGTCGTTCTCCTGGGCAGGTTCGGTATCTGGACGCCACTCTATCGACAACAATTCCGCATGAGAACTCGCTAAGATCGCATCTTGCTCATGCATAAATGAATGGATGGAAGGCGATGGGAGAAATCGACTGGAGCGACGTGCGCGTATTCCTCGCGATTGCCCGCGAGGGCAGCCTGGGCGCCGCCGCGCGCCGGCTCGGGCAGACCCAGCCGACCATGGGCCGCCGGCTCAAGGCGCTCGAGCAGCAGCTCGGCCAGCGGCTGTTCCAGCGCACCCAGCAGGGCTTCATTCCGACCGACGAGGGCCAGGCGCTGCTGGTGCATGCGGAGCGCATGGAGGTCGAGGCGCTGGCGGCGCTGCGTGAGTTGTCGGGCGCGGAGACTCGGCTCTCGGGCCTGTTGCGCGTCTCCTGTTCCGACTGGTTCGGCTCGCTGCGTCTCGCGCCGGTGATCGCCGAATACGCGGCGCGGCACCCGGGCGTGACGGTCGAACTGCTGGCCGATCCGCGGCTCTACAGCCTGCCGCATCGCGAGGCCGACTGCGTGATGCGGATCGCGCCCTTCGTCGAGCCCGACGTGGTGAGCCGCCGCCTGCTGAGCACCGCCTATGCCGTCTACGCCGCGGCCGGGGCGCCGGCCGAGCTGCCCGCGCGCGGTCGCGGCTGCCGGCTGGTGCTGATGGATACCGCGTTCGGCGCGATGCCCGACGTGGGCTGGATCCAGCGGCGCCTGCCCGAGGCGGCGGTGGCCGCGCGCAGCAACAGCCGCGAGACGCAGGCGCGGCTCTGCGCGCTGGGCGTGGGCCTGGCGGTGCTGCCGATGCCCCTCGGCGAGGCCACGCCGGGCCTCGTGCGGCTCGATCTCGGCGAGGCGCCGCCCAGCCGCGAGACCTGGCTCGGTTATCACCGCGACATGCGGCGCCAGCCGCGCCTGAGCCGCTTCGTGGAACTGGTGGTGGAACGCCTGGGAGATGCCGGAGCGGCGCGCTAGCGGCGCGAACCCGGCCGGCTGGCTCGGGTTTGGACGCTGGCCGACTCCGGCCTGCCTTCAGCCTCGCGGCCGCCGCGAGCGCAGCACGCCCAGCAGGCGCTGCCCTTGCGGCCCGGCGAACCAGCGCGCATGGCCGATCAGGTAGGTGTCGTAGGCGGCTTCGGTGCCGGCCGGCGAGGCGAGGATGCCGTTGAAGTACTCGACCTCGGACAGCGCGAACTCGGTATGGACGATCGGCAGCAGCGCCGCCAGCGCGCGATAGGCCGTATCCGAGAGCGGCAGCACCGATTCGTAGCCGTCCAGCAAGGCATGCAGATGCTCGTATTCGACGCGACGCGTCGCCTCGGGCGCGAGCCAGTCGACCAGGTTGCGCTCGATCGCGGTGGCGATGTCGAGCACCGCGCAAGTGCGGTCGGCAAGGCCGAAGTCGAGCACGGTGGCCACCGTCGCCTCGGCGCCCTCGCCGCTCCACAGCAGGTTCGAGGCATGCCAGTCGCCATGGGTCCAGAGCGGCGCCAGCGTATCGAGCAAGGGCACCAGCTCGCGATGGAAGGGGCCGATCTCGCGCAGCACGTCGCCGTGCCAGTCGCGCCCGTCCAGGGCGCGCGCCAGGCGCGGCTGGGCGGCCACCCAGGCGTCGAGCGCGGCGCCCAGGTCGGGCTCGCCCAGCACCCGGAAGCTCGACAGCAGCGGCTTGGGCTGGCGCGCCGGCGCGTCGAAGCCGGCCGAGGCGCGATGCAGGGTGGCCAGCATGCGCCCGGCGGCCGCCGCGTGCGAGGCATGCAGGAACGGTTTCCACGACATCACGCCGCGATAGACATCCACGCCCGGCGAGGCCGCATGCACCTCGTAGGTCCAGTCGCCACGCCGCGTCGCCGTGCTGCCCGCCGCGTCGGCCAGCACCTCGGCCACCGGCAGCCCCTGCCCGCGCAGGTGGGCGATGAAGCGATGCTCCTCCTCGAGCCCGGCCACGTCGCGAATGCTGGCGTGATGGCGCTTGACGAACACCTCGCCGCCGTCGGCCATGCCGGCCAGCACGGCGGCCGAGAACGGCCGCGGGCTGTGCCAGGCGAGCCTCGCCACCGGCCCGAGGCGCGGATAAGCGGCCAGCAGCGCGGCCACCTCGTCGCGCGTGATCAGCGGCCAGTCGCGCTCGGTGCTCTCGCCGTCGACGGTGAACTGCGGCGGCGCGCTCGCATCGCCCGGCTCGGCGCCGGCAAGCGGCGCGGGCGGCGCGGGCAGCGGGCCTGGCTGCGTCGGCGGCCCGGATCGGGAACGGGAATCGGCGCTCATCGCGCGGCCCCGGCTGACGGCATCGCGTTCATGCGCGCCCGCCGGCGTCGAGACGCGGCGCGATTGCCGCCTCGGCCTCGGCCTCGGCGCGCGCCAGCGCACGCGCCCAGTCGCGCCAGCCGATCGCGGCCAGCACCACGAACAGCGCATACAGGCCGGCCGTCAGGTACAGCGCCTTGTAGACGAACATGCCCACGTAGATCACGTCGACCACGCACCACAGCTGCCACGAGGCGATGTAGCGGCGCGCCGTCCAGTACTGCGCGACCAGGCTGAAGGCGGTCAGCGTGGCATCGACATAGGGCAGCGAGGCATCGGTCCAGCGCGCCATCGCGCCGCCCAGCAAGGCGCTCAGCAGCACCGCCGCGAGCAGGTCGGGCGCCACGCGGCGCCAGCCGACGCCGCGCTCCGGCACCACGTGCGCGGCATCGGCGCCCGCCACGCGGCCGGCGTCGAGCCGCCGCTGCGCCAGCCAGCGATACCAGCCATACAGTTGCAGCGCCGCGAAGGCGCCCTGCAGCAGCATGTCCGAATAGAGCTTGGCGTCGAGGAAGATCCAGGCGTACAAGGCGACCGAGGCGAGCCCGACCGGCCAGCACAGCAGATGGCGCCGCGCGGTCAGCCAGATCGCGAGCGCGCTGACCACCACGCCGGCTATTTCGAGAGGTGACATAAGGCCGGGGCTCCGTGCCGGGTCAGAAATCGTAGGTGACCGAGAAGCGTGCCGTGCGCGGCGCGCCGATGAACAGGTAGGCGTCGCCCTGCAGTTCGCCGGCATCGCGCCAGTAATAGCGGTTGAACAGGTTGTCGACCCACAGCCGCGCGGTGACGCGGTGGCCGCCGAGCTTGGTGCTGTAGCGCGCGCCGGCGTTCACCACGATCCAGCCCGGCACGCGCGCGCTGCCCTCCTCGTTGGCGGTGCGGCTGGCGCTGTACTCGAGGCCGCCGAGCAGGTCGAAACCGGGCAGCCCCGGCACCGCGTAATCGGCGTTCAGGGTGGCGCGCAGCGCCGGCACGTTGATCACTTGGTGGCCTTCGTAGGCGGGCGTTCCGGAATCGTACGCGCGGGCGCGGATCGCCGCGAGCGTGGCGTTCAGCGACAGCCGCTCGGTCAGGCGGCCCGAGGCGCCGAGCTCGATGCCGTCGTGGCGCTCGCGGCCGCGCTGCACGAAGGTGTAGCCGGCGTCCGTCGAATCGGGCTGGGCGAACTCGAAGGGCTTGCTGATGGTGAAGGCGGCGGCCGTCAGCGTCAGGCGGTTGGCCCAGTCGTATTTCGCGCCCACTTCATAAGCGGTCGATTCGAGCGGCGGCAGGAAGGCGTAGGCGTTGCTGGCGCGCACCGGCGCCTGGTCGCCCAGCGACAGGTCCTTGCTGTAGGAGCCGTAGAAGCTCAGCGGCGCCACCGGCTTGTAGACCAGGGCCAGTTGCGGCAGGAACTTGCTGCGGTCGGTGTGGGTCGGCTCGCCGTCCTGGCTGGTCCAGGCGCGCTGGCGCAGCAGCACCTGCCGGCCGCCCGCCAGCACCTGCCAGTGGTCGCCCAGGCTGATCTTGTCGGAGGCGAACAGCGAGACCTGCCAGGCGTCGAGCTGCGGATACGACTGGCTCGCGCTGTTCGGCGAGGGATCGAAGCTCAGGTCCGGGCCGTAGATGTTTTCGCTGCCGACATAGTCGTAGACCGAGGTCGACAGGCGCACCACGCGGTGCAGCGCGCCCACGCCGAACAGCACGTCGTGGCGCAACACGCCGGTGCTGAACTTGCCGGCCAGCGCCGCGCGCACCTCGTCGTTGCGGCGGTATTCGCCGGGGCTGCGATAGTCGTAGACGTCGAAATCGCCGTTCGAGGCGAAGAAGAACGGCGAGGTGCCGCCGGCACCGCAGCTCGGCACGTAGGCGCAGCCATAGGCGAAGGCCACGTTGTCGTCGATCATGGTGCGGCTGCGACCGCCGGTGACGTAGGCGCGCCAGTCGTCGTTGAAGGCGTAGTCGAAGCGCGCGTTGAGGTTGAGCGCGTCGGTGGTGACCGGCTTGGCCCAGGGCTGCACGCCGAGCAGCTTGGAGGCGGAGGCGGCGGGCGGCACCACCGTGCCGCCCAGCAACTGGTAGCCCGACACGGAGCGCTGGATCCACTGCTGGAACTCGGCGTTCACCTGCAGGCTGGCGCGCGGCGTGATGTTCCAGTCGGCCGCGAGCGAGGCGAAGGAGCGGCGGCCGTTGGCGTCGTCGACGTAGGAATGGAGGTTCTCCTTCGCCGCGTTGATACGGAAGCCGAATTGCTTGTCGGGGCCGAAGCGGCGCCCCAGGTCCACCGCGGCCGAGGTCGAGCCGCGGCTGTCGACGCCGGCCGTCACGCTCGAGACGTTCTCCGGGCGCTTGCTGACGAAGTTGACGATGCCGCCCGGCGAAAGCACGCCGCTGTCGATCGCGGCCAGCCCCTTCAGGATCTCGACGCGCTCCTTGTTCTCGAGCGCCACGTTCTGCTCGCCCGACAGCGTCAGGCCGTCCAGCCGGATCGCGCTGGCCGGATCGAGCGGGAAGCCGCGGATCGTGAAGTTGCCGTAATAGCCGACCGGCGTGTAGTCGGCATTGATCGAGGCGTCGTTGCGCAGCACGTCGGCCAGCGTCCTGGCCTGCTGGTCGGCGATCCGCGCGGCGCTCACCACCGTGACCGAGGCCGGCGTATCGAGGATCGAGGCGTCGTCGCGGCCCGTCACCGAGGCGCTGCGGGCCCGCCAGCCGGCATTGGCCGAGCCGGAAACGTCGACCGTCGGCAGCACGCGCACGGCCGGGTCGGCGTCCTTGCCGGCGCGCGCCTCGGAAGCCGGAACCGGTGCCGGCACGGGCGTGTCGGCGGGCGCGGCGGCGGCATGCGCGGCCATCACGGTCAGGCCGAGGCCCAGTTGCCGTTGCAATGCGCGCGGACGCGGGAATGGGCGCAGCGCAGCCGCGGACAGTCGTCGTTTCATCGGGAAGTCGGAAAAGCGCTCGCGCCGGGCGGCGCGATCAAAAGGCGTGATCATAGCGCAGCGGCGCCCCGCTTCCGACCGCCGGCCGGGCCCGGTGAGGCCGGGGCGCCACATTTTTGCGCGCGATTGGCCGGTCGGCGCTGTCCCGCCCGCATCGGCTCGTGCCGCGCAAGGCGGCTCGATACGTTCCACCGCCCTGCCCGGCGGCGGCCGGCCCTGGAACCGGGCGAATCCACCGCCAATCCTCAGTCGAAATCATCGCGATAAATATCGCATGCGATTCAGTCGCGACCGCTTGACATGGCGAGCCATTTGATTAGAATGCGACGCACTCGATCACATCGCATGCGATTCAAATCGGCGACGCAGGCAAGGCCAGGTCGCCGGCGCATTCGAATCCCTGCATCGATGCGTGCCGGCACCCGCCGCCGCGCCAGCCTCGTTACCGCCTCACCACCGACCGGCCCTCCGCCGGCACGACAGGAGCCCGCCATGCCGCAAGACCATTCGATCCCTGCCCGCCGCCGTTTCATCGGCGTCGCCGCCGCCACGCTCGCCGCCGGTTCGCTGAGCCGGCTGGCCTTCGCCGATGCCGATCCGGCCGCCGCCTCGATCGCCGACGCGGCACCGGCCGCGGGCGGCAAGCCCGAAGCGATCCGCCCGCTGCGCATCCACGTCCCCGAAGCCCGGCTCACCGAGCTGCGCCGCCGCGTGCGCGACACCCAGTGGCCCGAGCGCGAGACCGTCGACGACGCCTCGCAGGGCGTGCAGCTCGCCACCATGCAGGCGCTCGCGAAGCGCTGGGCCGGCGGTTACGACTGGCGCCGCATGGAGGCGCGCCTGAACGCGCTGCCGCAATTCGTGACCGAGATCGACGGCCTGGACATCCACTTCATCCATGTGCGCTCGAAGCATCGCGGCGCGCTGCCGATGATCGTCACGCATGGCTGGCCCGGCTCGATCATCGAGCAGTTGAAGATCATCGGCCCGCTGACCGATCCGACCGCCCACGGCGGCAGCGCCGACGACGCCTTCGACCTGGTGATCCCCTCGCTGCCCGGCTACGGCTTCTCGGGCAAGCCGAGCGCGACGGGCTGGGACCCGGTGCGGATCGCGCGCGCCTGGGTGGTGCTGATGCAGCGGCTCGGCTACACGCGCTACGTGGCGCAAGGCGGCGACTGGGGCAATGCCGTGACCGAGCAGATGGCCCTGATCGCGCCGCCGGGGCTGCTCGGCATCCATACCAACATGCCCGCCACCGTGCCGGACGGGATCGCCCAGGCGCTCAAGGACGGCAAGCCGGCGCCGGCGGGCTTGTCGGCCGAGGAACGGCATGCCTATGAACAGCTCGATAGCTTCTACCGGCACGGGCTCGGTTATGCGCAGGAAATGGCCAATCGCCCGCAGACGCTGTACGGCATCGAGGATTCGCCGATCGGGCTGGCGGCCTGGATCCTCGACCACGACGCGGCCAGCCAGGCGCTGATCGCGCGCGTGTTCCAGGGCGCGCAGGAGGGCCTGACGCAGGACGACATCCTCGACAACATCACGCTGTACTGGCTGACGCGCACCGGCGTGTCCTCGGCGCGGCTCTACTGGGAGAACAAGCTCAATTTCTTCGAGCCCAAGCATGTCGCGATTCCGGTGGCCGTCAGCGTGTTCCCGGACGAGATCTACGCGGCGCCGCGCAGTTGGGCCGAGCAGGCCTATCCGAAGCTGATCCATTACCAGCGCATGCCCAAGGGCGGCCATTTCGCGGCCTGGGAGCAGCCGCTGGCGCTGGCCGGCGAACTGCGCACGAGCTTCCGTTCGCTGCGCTGAGCGCGGCGCCAGGCATCACCTCACCAGGCAATCCATCGTCTTCTTACTCAGGAATCCGGATCATGAAGAACCCTGTCGCAAACCTCCTGCTGGCCGCCCTCGTCGCCGCGCCGGCCATCGCCTTCGCCGCGCAACCGGGCTCGTCCCTCACCCGCGCCCAGGTGATCGCCGAGCTGGTCCAGCTCGAGAAGGCCGGCTTCAGCCCGAACGGCGACAAGAACCATTACCCCGAAGCCCTCCAGGCTGCGCAGGCACGCGTGGCGGCCGCCGAGGACATGGACGGCATGGGCAGCGAAACCCGCGGCACGTCGGAATCGGGGGCGCGGCCGGCCGTTTCGGCCGCCGAGTTGCGCGCGCTGTATCGCGGGCATTGAGGCCCCGCCGCAACGAAAAAGGCGAGACGCATCGCTGCGTCCCGCCTTCCTTGCATGCGACGGCGACCCTCGATCAGGCCGCGGTTTCCAGCGTGATCAACTGCGCCCCGTCGGCCACCTGGTCGCCGACGGCATACAGCACCTCGGCCACCACGCCGGCGCTGGGCGCGCCGATGGTGTGCTCCATCTTCATCGCCTCCATCACGATCAGCGGCGCGCCGGCCTCGACCTTCTGCCCGGCTTCCACCAGCACCGCGATCACCTTGCCCGGCATCGGCGCGGTCAGCCTGCCGCCGCCGTGCTCGGCGTCGCCGGCGTGCGCCAGCGGGTTCTCCCAGACGAAGCTTTCGGCCGTGCCGTCGACGAATACGTGGAAGTTGTCGCCGTCCGCCACCACGCGGCCCGCGCCGCGTTCGCCGCCGATCGTCACCACCAGGTCGAGCGGCGTGGCGCCGCTTGCCCAACTGAACGCCAGGGCTTCGCCCTCGCCGATCGCGAGCGATGCGCCGCCGCGCGCGCCGTGTTCGTAGCGAACCGCCAGCGCCGTGTCGCGCTCGGGCAACTGCCAGTCGAGCTTGCGGCGATAGTCGCCGTTGAGGCGCCAGTTGCCCAGCGCGCCCCAGGGCGAAGCCACCTGCGCGGTCATGCTGCCGATTCCGCCCTTGCCCTTGTCTGCCGCCGCCGTCGCCCCCTCGCGCGCCAGCAGCGCCGCGCAGGCCAGCGCCACGGCCACCGGCGCGAGCGGCCGGGCCGCGAACAACGTCTCGTGGTTGCGCTCGATCAGCCCGGTATCGAGATCGGCCGTGGCGAAGGGCTCGCTGGCCACGATCCGCTGCAGGAAGGCCACGTTGGTCGACAGGCCGACCGCCTCGCAGTCGCGCAGCGCGCGCGCCACGCGCTTGAGCGCCTCGGCGCGGTCGGCGCCGTGCACGATCAGCTTGGCGATCATCGGGTCGTAGAACGGCGTGATCGCATCGCCCTCGCGCACGCCGCTGTCGACGCGCACGGCGGTGCCGATGGTGAATTCCGCGCCTTGCGGCAGCCGCAGATGGCGCAGCGTGCCCGTCGACGGCAGGAAGCCGCGCGCCGGATTCTCGGCGTAGAGACGCGCCTCGATGGCATGGCCGTTGACGCGCAATTGGTCCTGGCGCAGCGGCAGCGGATCGCCCGAAGCCGCGCGCAGTTGCCACTCGACCAGGTCCAGCCCGCTGATCATCTCGGTGACCGGATGCTCGACCTGCAGGCGCGTGTTCATCTCCATGAAGTAGAACTGCTCGCCGGTGACGATGAACTCGACCGTGCCGGCGCCCACGTAGCCCACCGCGCGCGCGGCGGCCACCGCCGCATCGCCCATCGCGCGCCGCTGCGCGTCCGACAGGCCCGGCGCCGGGGCTTCCTCGAGCACCTTCTGGTGGCGGCGCTGCACCGAGCAGTCGCGATCGAACAGGTAGACGATATTGCCCAGCGTGTCGCCGAACACCTGCACCTCGACGTGGCGCGGGCGCTGCAGGTATTTCTCGATCAGCACGCGGTCGTTGCCGAAGCTGCTGGCGGCCTCGCGCTGGCAGGAGGCGAGCGCGGCCGGGAAATCGGCCGAGCGCTCGACCA
Source organism: Burkholderia sp. Ax-1720 (assembly GCF_011753035.1). Classification (NCBI taxonomy): domain Bacteria; kingdom Pseudomonadati; phylum Pseudomonadota; class Betaproteobacteria; order Burkholderiales; family Burkholderiaceae; genus Burkholderia; species Burkholderia sp. Ax-1720. The sequence continues at coordinate 13,086 of NZ_VWWK01000065.1, forward strand.
CCCGCATGCCCTTGCCGCCGCCGCCGGCGCTGGCCTTGAGCAGCACCGGGTAGCCGATCGCGTCGGCCTCGCGATGCAGCAGCGCCGGGTCCTGGTCGTCGCCGTGATAGCCGGGCACCAGCGGCACGCCGGCCTCGTGCATCAACGCCTTGGCGGCGGCCTTCGAGCCCATCGCCGCGATCGCCGCGACCGGCGGCCCGATGAAGACGATGCCGGCGGCCGCGCAGGCCTCGGCGAAATCCTCGTTCTCGGACAGGAAGCCGTAGCCGGGATGGATCGCCTGCGCGCCGGTGGCGCGCGCGGCCTCGATGATGCGCTCGTAGCGCAGGTAGCTGTCGGCGGCCGCGGCGCCGCCGATCGGCACGGCTTGGTCGCAGGCCTCGACGTGCTTGGCTCGCGCGTCGGCGTCCGAATAGACGGCGACGCTCGCGATGCCGAGCCGGCGGCAGGTCGCGGCCACGCGGCAGGCGATTTCGCCGCGATTGGCGATCAGGATCTTGTCGAACATGGTGGTCGGATGTCGGTAATCGGGTTCGGAGGCGCCTTGGCGCACGCGGCTCGGTCGGCTCACTCGCGCCAGGACGGCGAGCGCTTGTCGAGGAAGGCCGCGATGCCCTCGCGCGCCTCGGCGCCGGCGCGGGTGGCCGCGATCCAGTCGGCGCTCTGCTCGATCAGCGCGTCGTCGAGCGCGCGGCCGGCCACCTCGGCCGCGAGCCGCTTGCAGGCGCGCACCGCGTCGGGCCCGTTGTTGCGCAGCGTCTCGGCCAGTTGCGCGATGGTGGCGTCGAGCGCCTCGGCCGGCACGGCCTCGTGGATCAGGCCGAGTTGCGCGGCGCGCGTGCTGTCGAACACCTCGGCGGTGGTGAAGTAGCGGCGCGAGGCGCGTTCGCCGAGCGCGCGCACCACGTAGGGCGCGATGGTCGCGGGGATCAGCCCGAGCCGCGCCTCCGACAGGCAGAAGCGCGCCGGCGCGGCTGCGACGGCGATATCGCAGGCGGCGACCAGGCCCACCCCGCCGGCATAGGCGTCGCCGTGCACGCGCGCGATCACCGGCTTGCCGCAGCGATACACGGCCTCCAGCATGCGCGCCAGCAGCCGCGCGTCGGCGCGGTTCTCGTCGTCGCTGTAGCCGGCCATCCGGCGCATCCAGTTCAGGTCGGCGCCGGCGCAGAACGACGGGCCTTCCGCGGCCAGCACCACGGCGCGCACCTGCGCCTGCGCGTCGAGCTCGACGAAGGCGGCCGTCAGCTCGGCGATCATGGTCTCGTTGAAGGCGTTGCGCACCTCGGGCCGCGCCAGCGTGACCGTCGCGATGCGCGCTTGCTCGGTGATCCGGATCGTCTCGTATCGCATCCCTGCCTCCTTACATGCGGAACACGCCGAAGCGCGTGTCCTCGATCGGCGCGTTCATGGCGGCGGCCAGGCCCAAGCCGAGCACGTCGCGGGTCTGCGCCGGCTCGATCACGCCGTCGTCCCACAGGCGCGCGCTGGCGTAATACGGGTGGCCCTGCTGCTCGTATTGCTCGCGGATCGGCGCCTTGAAGGCCGCTTCCTCCTCGGCTGACCAACTGCCGCCGCGCGACTCGATGCCGTCGCGGCGCACCGTGGCCAGCACCGAGGCGGCCTGGTCGCCGCCCATCACCGAGATGCGCGCGTTCGGCCACATCCACAGGAAGCGCGGCGAGTAGGCGCGCCCGCACATGCCGTAGTTGCCGGCGCCGAACGAGCCGCCGATGATCACCGTGAACTTGGGGACCTTGGCGGTGGCCACGGCCGTGACCATCTTCGCGCCGTGGCGCGCGATGCCTTCGTTCTCGTACTTGCGGCCGACCATGAAGCCGGTGATGTTCTGCAGGAACACCAGCGGGATCTTGCGCTGGCAGCACAGCTCGATGAAGTGGGCGCCCTTCACGGCCGATTCCGAGAACAGGATGCCGTTGTTGGCGACGATCCCGACCGGGTGGCCCCAGATCCTGGCGAAGCCGGTCACGAGCGTGGTGCCGTAGCGCGCCTTGAATTCGTCGAAGGCCGAATCGTCGACGATGCGCGCGATCACCTCGCGGATGTCGAAGGGCTTGCGCGTGTCGCTGGGGATCACGCCCGACAGTTCGGCCGGGTCGTGGCGCGGCGGCAGCGGCTCGGCCAGGGCCAGGGGCGTCGCCGCCCTGCCGCCGAGGTTGCCGACGATCGAGCGGGCAATCGACAGCGCATGCGCGTCGTTCTGCGCGAGATGGTCGGCCACGCCGGACAGGCGCGTGTGCACGTCCCCGCCGCCCAGGTCCTCGGCGCTGACTTCCTCGCCGGTGGCGGCCTTCACCAGCGGCGGGCCGCCCAGGAAGATGGTGCCCTGCTCCTTGACGATGATCGACTCGTCGCTCATGGCCGGCACGTAGGCGCCCCCGGCCGTACAGGAGCCCATCACCACCGCGATCTGCGCGATGCCGGCCGCCGACAGGTTGGCCTGGTTGTAGAAGATCCGGCCGAAATGGTCGCGATCGGGAAACACCTCGTCCTGGTTCGGCAGGTTCGCGCCGCCCGAATCGACCAGGTAGACGCAGGGCAGCCGGTTCTCGGCCGCGATCTCCTGGGCGCGCACGTGCTTCTTGACGGTCACCGGGTAGTAGGTGCCGCCCTTCACGGTGGCGTCGTTGCAGACGATCACGCATTCCCGGCCGGCGATCCGGCCGATGCCGGTGATGATGCCGGCGCCGGGCGCGTCGTCGTTGTACATGCCGTAGGCGGCCAGCTGCGAGAGCTCCAGGAACGGCGTGCCCGGATCGAGCAGCAAGGCGATGCGCTCGCGCGGCAGCAGCTTGCCGCGCGCCACGTGCTTGTCGCGCGCGGCCTGGCCGCCGCCCTGGGCGAGCCGCTCGACCTTGTCGCGCAGGTCGGCCACCAGCGCGTCGAGCGCGGCCTGGTTGGCGCGGAATTCGTCCGAGCGGGGGTTCAGTTTCGATTCGAGGATCGGCATCGTGTGGGCTCCGTGGCGCGGGCTCAGGCCGTTTCGGCGAACAGTTCGCGGCCGATCAGCATGCGGCGGATCTCGCTGGTGCCGGCGCCGATCTCGTAGAGCTTGGCGTCGCGCCACAGCCGGCCGACCGGGTATTCGTTGATGTAGCCGTTGCCGCCGAGGATCTGGATCGCCTCGCCGGCCATCCAGGTGGCGCGCTCGGCGGTGTAGAGGATCACCCCGGCGCAGTCCTTGCGGACCTGGCGCACATGGCCGCTGCCGGCCGCGTCGAGATGGCGGCCGACCGCGTACAGGTAGGCGCGGCAGGCCTGGAAGTTGGTGTACATGTCGGCCACCTTGCCCTGGATCAGCTGGAACTCGCCGATCGACTGGCCGAACTGCTTGCGATCGTGGATGTAGGGCACCACCGCGTCGAGGCAGGCCGCCATGATGCCGGTCGGGCCGCCCGCCAGCACCGCGCGCTCGTAGTCGAGGCCGCTCATCAGCACCTTCACGCCGCCGCCCACCTCGCCCAGCACGTTCTCCTCGGGCACCTCGACGTCCTGGAACACCAGCTCGCCCGTGTGCGAGCCGCGCATGCCGAGCTTGTCGAGCTTCTGCGCCACCGAGAAGCCCTTCATGCCCTTCTCGACGATGAAGGCCGTCATGCCGCGCGCGCCCGCTTCCGGCTCGGTCTTGGCATAGACCACCAGGGTGTCGCAGTCGGGGCCGTTGGTGATCCACATCTTGGTGCCGTTCAGCACGTAGTGGCCGCCGCGCTTGTCGGCGCGCAGCTTCATGCTGACCACGTCCGAGCCGGCGTTCGGCTCGCTCATCGCCAGCGCGCCGATGTGCTCGCCGGAGATCAGCTTGGGCAGGTAGCGGCGCTTCTGGGCCTCGCTGCCGTTGCGGTTGATCTGGTTGACGCAGAGATTGGAATGGGCGCCGTAGGACAGGCCGACCGAGGCCGAGGCGCGCGAGATTTCCTCCATCACCACCATGTGGGCGGTGTAGCCGAGGTCGGTGCCGCCGTATTCCTCGCTCACCGTCATGCCGAGCACGCCGAGCTCGCCGAACTTGCGCCAGAGGTCCATCGGGAACTGGTCGCTGCGGTCGATCTCGGCCGCGCGCGGGGCGATCTCCTTGGCGGCGAACGTGGCCACCGCGTCGCGCAGCATCTCGATGTCCTCTCCAAGCATGAATTGCACGCCGGGCAGGTTGCTCATGTGTCCTCCGATTCCAGAAAGTGCGTTCGGCCGATCCGGTGGGGTGTCTCGATCTGAGTTGTGCTCAGAATTGTTCCCGGACGTCGATCGATCGAACCAGGTCATTTGATGTGGATTGATGGCGCGTAGTGTCGCGCGGGCGTCGAGGGCGCGTCAACGATTTTTTGAGTGTCACTCAAATTTCATCGGGATCTCGGCTATCATCGGCGGCATCGCTCCGTTCTTGCCCGTTCACGCCATGACCGATACGCCCGTCAGACCCGATCGCGCCGAGGGCAGCCGCGCGCCCGCCGGCCGCAAGTCGCAGCAGCGCGTGCAGGACATCCTGCGTGCCGGCCGGGAGGTGTTCGCCGAGAAGGGGTATGAACATGCGACGGCGGCCGAGATCGCGCAGCGCGTGGGCGTGTCCGAGGCGACCGTGTTCAGCTATTTCCGCGGCAAGCGCGAGCTGTGCGCGCGCGTGATCGCCGATTGGTACGACGAGAACATCGCCGCCTTCGAGGCCGGGCTGCCGACCGGCGCGCCGCTGCGCGAGCAGTTCGCCTTCATCGTGCGCACCCATTTGCGGCTGATGCTGGTGAACGGCACGGGCTTGTGCGCGCTGGTGCTGTCGGAGGGCCGCGCCAAGCAGCAGATGCTCGGCGACGAGCTGGGCGAGCTGCAGCGCCGCTACACGGCGCCGCTGATGGAGGTGCTGGCGCGCGGCCGCGAATCGGGCCAGGTGCGCCAGGACATGCCGCTGAGCCTGCTGCGCTCGCTGGTGTTCGGGCCGATCGAGCATGTGCTGTGGGATGCGATCCTGGGGCGGCGCACGCTCGATACCGAGCGCACCGCCGACCAGTTGATCGAGGTGCTGTGGGCGGCCCTGCAGCCGCCGGCGCCGGCCGCGCAGGCGCTGGCGCAGTTCCAGCGCGAGGTGCGCGAGGCGATGACGCGCATGGACCGCCGGCTCGGCGGCGATTGAGGGCGGCTCGGGATTCGCTCGGGCCGAGCGCCGGGACCCGAGCGCGCCGCGCGGTGAATCCGTCTACACTGGCGCTCCGCTCCCGATCCCCTGCCCGCTCATGACGAATCCCCTCCTCGACGCGAAGGCGCTGCGCGCCCTGGCCGAACTCGCCGAAGCCCGGCAGGCGGCAGCCTGCGATTGCAGCAGGACGCCGCTGGAGGGCTGGCAATCGCAGCCGCTCTCGCTCGACGAAAGCCGGCTGGAGCAGGTCGGCACCTTGCGCGCCGACGACGGCGCGGAACCGTCCTACGACGAATACCTGCCCGACGGCCTGCAATACTGGTCGCCCGAGGCGCCGATCGCGCCGCGCCACTTCCCGTACAACCAGTGCGATGTCTGGGCCTGCCGCGATTGCGGGAGGCTGATGCTGCGTTATGTGGAAGGCGGCGGGTATTTCGTGGATCGGCGGATTCGCGCGGTGCGGGCGAGGTTGATCGTCGAGGCGGGCTGAGAGGGCCGGCTCGCCGGCCGGAAATCAGTCGATGGAATTGCCTCGATTCCGCCAGCGGCGAGCGCGCCGCACGTCGTGGACGGTTTTGCCGAGGTAGTACAGCAGCACGCCACCGACGCTGTTGATTATGGCTTTCGTCCCGCCATCCTCGATGTAGCTGCCGTATACGCCGCTCCAGGTCAGCACGAAATTGACCAAGAGATTGAGCGCCATGATGATCGCGATCGGCACGATGAACTCGATGAACAACCACTTCAGCCACTTCATGGCGCCCTCTCTCTTATCGACTTGTTGATTGGATGAATCCCGCGACGAGCCGGCGATCGGCTCAACGCGCCGCGCCCCGCCGCTCGCGAACGATCAGCGCCCCGATCACGATTCCGGCGGCGAGGCTCGTCACCCCGCTGTAGGTCACCAGCCCCAGCGCCCAGCCGCGCACCGCCACCGCCAGCCACAGCCCGACCAGCAAACCCAGCCAGCCAAGCCAGCGCAGCAGGCGCGTCGGCGCGGCGGCCAGCACCTTGCCGAACACGGTTTCCTGGTGCCGCTCCATGGCCAGCGCGAGGCAGGCGAAGGCGGCAAGACAAACGATCAGCATCGCGGACACCATCAGAGTCGCTCCTCGTCGGGTTTCGCGGCCGGGGCGCGCGAGCCCGCCTTGCCGGCCGCCCCGCCCTTGCCCGCGGCGCTGGCCCGGCCGCGATGGCGGCTCACGCGGATCGCCAGCAGCGCATGCAGCGCCGCGAAGGCCCACATCATCAGGTCGAAGCCGGCGAATACCCAATCGCCTTCGGCCACGCTGCGCCAGAACGGCCGCGCGGTGGTCAGCGCGTTGAGCACCGGCAGCAGCGCCAGCAAACCGGCCGCCAACCACAGCAGCTCGATCCAGGCGCGCCGCGCCGGCCGCAGCAGCGCATACAGCAGGGCCACGCCCCACACCGCGAAGAACAGCTTGATCTCGCCGTCCTGGCGATGCGGCAGGTCCAGCGGCAGCAGGCGGTTGCCCCACAGATAAGCCGTCATCGCGATCGACAGGCCGGCGATGCTGGCGATATTGAGCCGCTCGACCAGCCGGAAGCCGAAATACGGCCGCGTCGGATCCGGCAGTTGCTGGCGGCGCTTGACGGTCCACATCACCAGCCCGGTGCCGACCATCGCCGTGCCGGCCAGGCTGACGATGAAGTACAGCCAGCGCAGTTGCAGGTCGCTGAAGCGGCCCAGATGCAGCGCATAGAACACGCCGCGCGTCTCGGCCGCGCCGCCCACCCGGTCGTGCACCTCGGCCAGCTTGCCGGTGGCGCCGTCGAACACCAGGTATTGCGGGCTCGAGGACACGCGCCCGGCCTCGGCGCGCGCCACCGCCACGCGCGCGATCGCGTCGCCGGGGTTGACCACCGTCACCATGCCCACCCCGTGCTCGCCCCAGCGCGCCTGCGCGACGCGCACCATCGCGTCGACCGGCGCGAGCGGCGCCGTCCTGCCGCTCGGCGCGGCCGGCTGGATGAAGGCGCTGATCTGCGCGTTCAACGCGGCCTGCTCGCCGGGCGTCTTCATCGCGAGCTGGTTGCCCCAGGGCATGTACAGGGTCATCAGCGTGACCAGGCCCGTGTAGGTGATCATCAGGTGGAACGGCAGGCCGAACACCGACAGCACGTTGTGCGCGTCGAGCCAGGAACGCTGGCCCTTGCCCCAGCGGAAGGTGAAGAAGTCGACGAAGATCTTCTTGTGCGTGATCACGCCGCTGACGATCGCCACCAGCATGAACATCGCGCAGAAGCCGGCGATCCAGCGGCCCCAGATCGGCGACATGTAATAGAACTGGAAATGGAAGCGGTAGAAGAACTCGCCGCCCAGCGTGTCGCGCGCGGCGGTGACGCGGCCGCTGGCGGGATCGAAGGCGGCCTCGCCGAAGAAGCGCCCCTTGCCCATCTCGGCCGGCGTGAGCCGCCAGAACGCGCTCGCCACGTTGCTGCGATCGGTCGGCAGCGTGATGCCCCATTGCGTGCTTTGCGGCGCCAGCGTGGCCATGGTGCCGACCACCCGCCTGGCCACCTCGGCCGGGTCGGGCGTGTGCTGCTGGTGCGCCAGTTCGGGGCGCATCCACTGCGAGATCTCGTCCTTGAAGTAGCTGACCGTGCCGGTCAGGAACATCGCGTAGAGAATCCAGCCGCACAGCAGCCCGGCCCAGGTATGCAGGTCCGACATGCTCTGGCGCACGCCGCGCGGCTTGGGGGCGGCGCGCTTCGCGCCCGGCTTCGCTTCCGGCTTCAAGTTCGATTTCGCGCCCTGCTTTGTGTCCGGCTTCACGCCCTGGTTCGCGGCGTGTTGCGTCGTCGGGTTCGGTGCCATGCTCATCGCGCGATCACTCCCGCGCCGACGCAGGCGGCCGCCACCGCGAGCGGCAAGGCCGCCGCCAGCAGCCCCGCCCAGGCGCGGGTCGCGCTGCGCGCCAGGAACACCCAGATCACCGCGCCGGTGTAGAACGCGAAACTGGCCAGCATGCCGGTCAGCACCGCCTGGGGCGCCGCGATCGGCAAGGCCAGCGCGGCCACGCTGGCCAGCGCGCCGAGCGCGTAACCGCCGCCGATCGCGCAGACGATCCGCGACACCAGCGGCGCCAGCCGCCGCCAGCGGTCGAGGCCGGCGCTCATGCCGTCAGCGCCGCGGGCGCGGCGATCGAGGTCGGGTAAGGCTTCAACAGCTTGTCCATCCAGGTTCCGAAAGTCACGTGATACGCCGCGGCTGCCGCGAATCCTCCGAGGATTTGCGGCAGTGCGGCACGCGGACGAAGCCGCGATCATACCGCCCATTCACAGCGGTCCTTGCAGCCATGACCCGCGAGAACGGAAAACGGGACAGCCGGGGACGGGAAAATTTGTAACAGCCGTGGGAGCCGGTGCCGGCGGTGCCGTGAACGACACCGTAAACGACAAAAACCCGTCGGACGCTCCGGAAAACCGGATCCGTCCGACGGGTCGTGGCAAGGCGGCGCCACGGCGGCCCGAGCCGAAACCCGGGCCGCCCGCCGCCGCGCGGGCTCAGTCGGTGCCGTACTTCGGCGAGCGCGGCCCGTACAACAGACCGTTGGGCGGCCCGGCCGACAGCAGCTTGGCATTGGTCAGCCCGGCCACGTCGACGCTCTCGTCGGTCACCGTCTTCGCGATCTGCTTGACGGCCGCCTGGGCCAGGTTGACGAACAGGCCGACCATGCCGCCGCCCTGCATGCCACCGTGCATGCCGCCCAGCTCCTTGTCGGTGGCGCTCTGCGAACCGGTCCACAGCACGTCGCCGGTGCGCAGGTCGACCAGCTTGGCGCTCACCGAGACGACGGTGACGCTGTCGATCACCTGGTAGGTGGTGCCGTAACGGGTGACCGTCATGTAGAGCGCCGAGTCGGCGCCGAAGATCTCACGCAGCTTGGCGGGCGACACCTCGGCGATGTCGTTGGGCGTGGTCAGGCCGTTGTACTTGAAGGTCTCCTCCATCGGGCCGACCGGCACCACGTAGTAGCCCGACTCCGCCAGCGGCAGGGTGACCCGCGACAGCACGCCGAAGCTCGCCTTCACCTCGTTGGTGTTGTTGACGGGCGGCAGCACCAGGATCGACTTCGGCTGGCTGCGCTTGAAGGCCGTGTAGTCGGGGTGCTGGACGGGGCCCGCGCAGGCAGCCAGCATGGCCAGCAGCGCGACGGCCGACAGCAGCTTGATCGAAATGCGTTGCAACATGGGGAGCTCCGGTCAGTGGTTCGCGGCCTGCGCGGTGGTGTCGGGATGGGCCGCCGAAGCGGCGGCGGGCGCCGTGGCGGGCTGGACGGCCGGCTTGGGATCGGGCCCGGCATCCTTGCCGCCGGCCTTCTTCTTCATCAGGAAGTCCATGTACGAGGCGGATTCCGGGAACGAGTCCTTCTCGGCCTGGAAGGCCTGCATCGCCTGCTCGTCGTTGCCGACGGTGGCGTAGAGCACGCCCAGCTGCGCCTCGAAACCCGGCGGCGGGCGATGGCCCTGCGCGCGGATCTTCTGCAGCGACTTCTCGAGCGCGTCGATCTGCTCCTGCGGCGATTTCTCAGCCTTGAAGTAGTCGTAGACGCCGCGCTGGTAGCCGTCCCATTGGTAGAGCGGCGGCGTGCTCGGGGCGGCGCAGCCGGTCAGCAGCGCGCTGGCGGCGGCGAGCGACAGCCCGGCGCCGCGGATGAACGTGATGGTCTTCATCGTGGTCGTGTGGTCGAGGGTGAAACGCGGGATGGCCGTTTATGCACGGCTCACTTGGTGGCGCCCAGGGCGCCGGCGTCGACTTGCGCGACGAGGCGCTCGACGGCTTCCTGGATCGCCAGGTCGAGCACCTTGCCGTTGAGCGTCGAGTCGTAGCTGGCGGTGCCGCCGAAGCCGATCACCTGGCGGCTCGACAGGCTGAACTCGCCGGCGCCCTGGCTCGACAGCACCACCTCGGAGGTGGCGGTGTCGACGATGTTGAGGTTCACCTTGGCATAGGCCACCTGCTGCTTGCCGCTGCCGAGGATGCCGAACAGCTCGTGATCGCCGACTTCCTTGCGGCCGAACTCGGTCACGTCGCCGGTCACCACGTAGCGCGCGCCCTTCACGGCCTGCTGCTGTTTCAGGAAGGCCGATTCCTGGCGGATCTCGTCGAGGTTGTCGCGATCGAGCACGCTGAAGCGGCGGCTCTGCTGCAGGTGCGTGATCAGGATCGTCTTGGCCTGGCCGCCGAGGCGGTCGATGCCGTCGGAGAAGATGCCGCGCATGTAGCTGGAGCGGTTGTCGAACTTGCCGACCGAGATCGCCACCGGCTTGCCGGCGAACGGCACCTGGGCGCTCGGGGTCGGCGCCACCGGCAGGCTGCGCGAGGATTCGGTCGCGCAGGCGCCGAGGCCGAGCGCGAGCGCGGCGGCCATGGCCGCCACGCAGGCGCGGGAACGAAGGGGTTGAGTCATCGAGGGGCTCCTCATCGGTTGAAAAACATCGGTGGAACGGTTGGCCTGCGCCGGATCCGGCCGGCACGGCCGCGCGCACACGCGCGGGCCCCGGCATTGGCCGGTGCGCACGCGATTCGCGCGAATCGGATTGGGGAGGAAACGGCTTCGGCAGCGCCGCGCTGGAGGCGGCGAACTAGCCCGAGGCGCCGGCGCCGACGATCAAGGCCGGCGGCCGGGATCGGCGCGCGGCGGCATCGGCGATGCGGCACGGTATGAGGGTGTCTGCGATGGACATGCTGACGCGCGTCATTGCGCGCATCACCCCGGTTTGGCGGCTGGTCTGGTGGTTCGTCATTATCATTCTTACGAATTTTTCTCTCGTGGCGAACGGTAGCATCAAACGCGAATCATCAGGGGCCGGATGCGGGAATCTTGCAACAATTAAAGAAAATCAGAATCCTCCAATTGTTCATTCAAGTGATTTGTGAATAAGCCGATCGGCCTGATCGGCGCGCCTCGGCTTGATTCGAGCTTCCGAAAGGACGCGGCATTCTTGCTTCCCCAGCCCCTTTTTCCGCGCGCCGAGCATTGGTATGATGGTCCCCGCCCGATCCAACTTGACTAGACAACTTAGGGCGCTGCGGCCGGCCATGATGCCGGCCCGCCAATCCAATCACGGAGACACGATGAAGCACTTGCAACGCCATCTCGGCGCGCGTCACATCCGTTTTCTCGCACTCGGCTCGGCCATCGGCACGGGCCTGTTCTATGGTTCCGCTTCCGCCATCCGCCTGGCCGGCCCGGCCGTGATCCTCGCCTATATCGTCGGCGGCGCGGCGGTCTACATGGTGATGCGCGCGCTCGGCGAAATGGCGGTGCGCGAGCCGGTGGCCGGCTCCTTCGGCCAGTACGCCAGCGACAACCTCGGCCCCTTCGCGGGCTTCGTGACGGGCTGGACCTACACGCTCGAGATGGTGATCGTGGCGATCGCCGACGTGACCGCCTTCGGCATCTACATGGGCTTCTGGTTTCCGGGCGTGCCGCAATGGATCTGGGTGCTGGCGATCGTGGCCATCATCTGCGGGCTCAACCTCTGCCAGGTCAAGGTGTTCGGCGAGCTCGAATTCTGGCTGTCGATCATCAAGGTGGTGGCGATCGGCGCGATGATCGTCGGCGGCATCGCGATCCTCGCGGTCGGCATGCACCTGGGCAGCGCCGACGCGGCCGCGCCCTCGCTCGCCAATCTCTGGTCGCACGGCGGTTTCCTGCCGAACGGCTTCGGCGGGCTGGTGGCCTCGCTGTCGGTGGTGATCTTCGCCTATGGCGGCATCGAGGTGATCGGCATGAGCGCCGGCGAGGCGAAGAACCCCGAGCAGGTGATCCCGCGCGCGATCAACGCGGTGCCGGTGCGCATCCTGCTGTTCTACGTGCTGACCATGATCGTGCTGATGTCGATCTTCCCCTGGACCGGCGTGGGCACCAGCGGCAGCCCCTTCGTCGAGATCTTCTCGGCGCTCGGCGTGAAGTCGGCCGCCAGCATCCTCAACGTGGTGGTGATCAGCGCCGCCATCTCGGCGATCAACAGCGATATCTTCGGCGCGGGCCGCATGATGTACGGCATGGCCCAACAGGGCCAGGCGCCGCGCCTGCTGGCCGCCACCTCGAAACAGGGCGTGCCCTACATGACGGTGCTGGTGATGGCCGGCGCGCTGCTGGTGGGCGTGGTGCTCAACTACCTGACGCCGAAGGACGTGTTCCAGACCGTGGCGGCAATCGCCACCTTCGCGACCGTCTGGGTCTGGCTGATGATCCTGCTCTCGCAGGTGGCGATGCGGCGCCGGCTGCCGCGCGCCGAGGTCGAGGCGCTGAAGTTCCGCGTGCCGCTGTGGCCGCTCGGCCCGGCGCTGGCGATCGCCTTCATGCTGTTCGTGGTGGCGATGATCGGCTGGTTCGACGACACGCGCGTTGCGCTCTATGCCGGGATGGGCTGGCTGGTGTGGCTGTGGCTGGTCTATCAGGTGCGCCGGCGCGGAACGTCCCTGCGCTGGCGGGCCGGCGAGCGCTGAGCGGCGCTCGCGAACCACGGGCGGCCGAAAGGCCGCTTTTTCATTGGCGCTCCCGGTCGCGCAACAGGCGGGCTAAGCTGGCGACATGCGCCGCCCCATTCCCAGGCGCCCAGCCGGAGGACCGAACCATGACGAAATACCTGATTTCCTTCCCCGCGTCGGCGATGGAGATTGCCGAGCAAGACATGGCCGAAGTCGGCGAGGCGGCGCACGCGGTGATGCGCGAGGCCAGGCAGGCCGGGGTCTACGTATTCGGCGGCGGCATCAACGGGTCGATCGCGCCGCTGATGGTCGCCGCCGACGGCGCGGTCGAGAACGCGACCTATCCTCGGAGCAGCGAGCTCGACGGCGGCTTCTGCATCCTGGAACTTCCGTCGCGCGAAGCCGCCGTCCTGTGGGCCGCGAAGATCGCCCGAGCCTGCCGCTGCTCGCAAGAACTCCGCGAGTTCGGGGATGATCTGGAAAGCTGATCGGCAGCCAGGAATCGGGTCGTCGAATACGAAACGCCCGATGCCATGCATCGGGCGTTGTCGTTGCGGATTGCCGTCAGGCCCGTTCAGGAATCAACGGCCCGGGCACAGGCTCATGCGGCCTGCTTGATCGCCGTGCCTTCGGCCGCGCCGCGCAGCGCGGCGACCTTGGCCACCGTATCGGCGCAGGCGTGCGCCAGTTCCTTGCCCTTCACCACGAAGTGCTCGTGGAAGAAGCTGGTGTGCTCGTGCGAGCCGTGATGGAAATGATGCGGCGTCAGCACCGCGCTGAGCACCACCGTCTCGGTCTCGAGGCCGACCTGCATCAGGCCCGAGATCACCGCCTGCGCGACGAACTCGTGGCGGTAGATGCCGCCGTCCACCACCAGGCCGGCGCAGGCGATGGCCGCGTACTTGCCGGTCTTCGCCAGCAGCTTGGCGTGCAGCGGGATCTCGAAGGCGCCGGCCACCTCGAAGAAGTCGATCTCCGACTCGGCGATGCCCGCGGCCGCCAGCGAGGCGACGAACGAGGTCTTGCACTGGTCGACGATGTCCTTGTGCCAGCAGGACTGGATGAAGGCGATACGGCGGGGGGCAGTTTGGGAAACGGAATACGGCTGAGTCATCGACAGGTCCTGTGTTTGAGTTGAATGGGCGCACAGGGCCACACCGCACGCCTTGCGCGTGCGGCAAAAACCCCGCTCTCTCTCATCCGGACTATGACCGTCGGCCCCGGGATCGCACCGGGTCGGCAGGCATCGCGCAGGTGAGCCTGGCGCGAGCTGTTCGCGGGCTACGTGCACGAGGCACGATTACCGCCGGTGGGGAATTTCGCCCCGCCCTGAGAACGTTGCGACGCACCGAAGTGCGCCGCGGCGAAAATTTATCACAATCGCCGAAAACGCGTGCACGGCCGCCGCGACCCGCCGGCGGCCGGTTTCGCCCTCACGCGTGCCAGCGCCGGATCGACAGGCGTTCGAGCGTATCGAACACCAGATGCTCGACCAGCAGGCCGATCACGATCACCGCCGCGAGGCCGGCGAAGACGCGATCGGTGTACAGCTCGTTGCGGTTCTGGAAGATGTACCAGCCCAGGCCGCCTTGCCCCGCGCTCGCGCCGAACACCAGCTCGGCCGCGATCAGCGTGCGCCAGGCGAAGGCCCAGCCCACCCGCAGCCCCGACAGGATCGAGGGCAGCGCGGCAGGCACCAGGATCAGCCAGACGAAGCGCAGCCCGCGCAGGCCATAGTTGCGGCCCGCCATGCGCAGCGTGGCCGGCACGCCGAGGAAGCCGGTGTACATGCTCAGCGCCAGCGGCCAGAGCACCGAATGGACCAGCACGAACAGCAGGCTGCCGGTGCCGAGCCCGAACCAGAGCAGCGCGATCGGCAGCAAGGCGATCGAGGGCAGCGGATTGAACATGGCGGTCAGCATCGACAGCAGGTCGCGGCCGATGCGGGTGGACACCGCCACCGAGGTCAGCGCGAAGGCCAGCACCGCGCCGATCGCGTAGCCGCGCAGCAGCACCGACAGCGAGATGCCGGTCTTCACCAGCAGTTCGCCCGAGGCGATGCCCTCCACGAAGGCGCGCAGCGTGGCGACGAAGGTCGGCACCAGCAGGTCGTTGTCGACCACGCGCGCGACGATCTCCCAGGCCGCGATCAGCACCGCGCCGATCAACACGCGGCGCAGCGCGCTCGAGCCGAGCACGCGCGAGGCCAGCGAGGCGCGCACGCTGTCGGTGCCGGCATCGGCCGGCTCCAGCGGCAGCTCGTATTCGGGGCGGGCCGGCGCGCCGGCGCCGGGATGCGGGAATGGCGTGCTCATGCGGGTTGCTCCTGGACCGGTGCCGCATCCTCGGCCGTCGCATCGGGTGTATCGGGCGCGTCGAACAGCAGGTGATGGATGCGCGCCACGCTCTGCTGGAAATCGTCGCTGCCGATGCTGTCGAGCGCGAAACGCTCGCTGTTCAGCTCGGCGCGCACGCGGCCCGGATGCGGCGACAGCAGCAGGATGCGGTTGCCGACCACCAGCGCCTCCTCGATCGAATGCGTGACGAACAGCAGCGTGAAGCGCGCCTCGTCCCACAGCCGCAGCAGCTCCTCCTGCATCTTGCGGCGCGTGAGCGCGTCGAGCGCGGCGAAGGGTTCGTCCATCAGCAGCACGCGCGGCTGCATCGCCAGCGCGCGGGCGATCGCCACGCGCTGCTTCATGCCGCCCGACAGCGTATGCGGATAGGCGCTCGCGAACGAGGACAGGCCGACCTTGTCGAGATAGTGGCCGGCGCGTTCGCGAGCCTCGGCGCGCGACAGCCTGCGCGCCACGCGCAGCGGGAACGCGATGTTCTCGAGCACGGTCTTCCAGGGCGGAAGCTGGTCGAACTCCTGGAACACCGCGACCCGATCGGCGCCCGGGCCGTCGATGCGCCGGCCGTCGAGCGAGATGCCGCCCGAGGCCGGCTCGACGAAGCCGGCCACCGCCTTCAGCAAGGTCGACTTCCCGCAGCCGGAAGGCCCGAGCAGCACGAAGCGATCGCCGTGATCGACCTCGAAGCTCACGCGCTGGGTGGCACGCACGATGCGCTGGCCGCTGCGATATTCGAGCGTGACGCGATCGACCGACAACAGCGGCGCCTCGCCGGCTCCCGGCTCGGCAGCGGCGCCGGCCTCACCGCGCCGGGCGGCGCGCGGCGCGGCTTGCGCGTCATTTCCGGCGCGCGCGACATGCGGCGCGGACCAGGCGTTCGACAGACTCATGCTCGACCTCGACGGTGCAACGGATAAAACATCAACATACCGGCGGCGCCCGGCGATCCCAACCAATCATTGCGGCTATGCAAATGCCGGCGGCGGGTAAGCGCGATGCCGGCCGGTTCGCGCGGATCAGCTGCCGCCCTGCGTGGCGGGATCGTCGAAGAAGTAGTCGTGCACCGTCTTCGGCTCGTTGCGGATCGCGCCGACGCGATGCATGAACTGCGCGAGCCCCAGCGTGTTCTGCGGCGCGGTCTTGAACTGCACCTGCGGGTCGCGCAGGATCTTCAGCAGCAGCGCGCGATCGATCTTCGACTGGTTGACGCGGATATAGATGTCGGCCGCGCGCTCGGGATCGGCGGCGATCAGCCTGGCCGCGTCGTTCAGCGCGGCCACGAAGGCGCGATAGGTCTTCGGGTTGGCGTCGCGGAACTTCTCGGTGGCGTACAGCACGGTGGCCGAGCTCGGGCCGCCCAGCACGTCGTAGGAATTGAGCACGATGTGCGCCTTCGGATTGCCGGCCAGTTCCTGCTGCTGGAACGGCGGGTTGCCGAAATGGCCGGTGATCACGCTGCTGTTGGCGATGATGGCGGCCGCCGCGTCGGGATGCGGGATCGCCTGGGTGAGCTTGTCGAGGCGATCGTAGGACTTGTCGCCCCACTGCCTGGCGGCCGCGTACTGCAGCACGCGCGACTGCACCGACACACCCACGGCCGGCACCGCGATGCGGTCCTTGTCGGTGAAATCGGCGATGGTCTTCACGCTCGGGTTGTTGCTGACGAGGTAGTACGGCAGGTTGCCGAGCGAGGCCACGCCCTTCACGTCCTGCCGGCCGCGGGTGCGATCCCAGACCGTCAGCAGCGGCCCCACGCCGGCCCCGGCGATGTCCACCGCGCCCGACAGCAGCGCGTCGTTGACGGCCGCGCCGCCCGACAGCTTGACCCAGTCGACCTGGATGTCGAGCCCCGCCTTCTTGCCTTCCTGCTCGATCAGGTGCTGGTCGCGCGCCACGTTCAGCATCAGGTAGACGATGCCGAACTGCTCGGCGATGCGGATCCTGCCCTCGGCATGGGCCGGCACGGCGGCGCCGAAGCCGGCGACGGCCAGCGTCGCGGCCAGCAGCGAGGCGCCGGCGCGGCGCGCGGAAAAACGGGGGCGCGCGAACGCGGCGCGGAACGGAGACGACATCGGGAACCTCTTGGCGGGAAAGGAAAGCGGGAAGCGGGCGCACGACGGGCATCGCGGCGCGAAGCACGCCGCGACGACATCGATGCGAACGGCGCGGCGCTGTGCGCCGCCGGGATCGGCCAGCGCCTCAGCGCGGCGCGTCGCCCTCGATCGTGGTGCGATAGAGCTTGCGGCGCAGGTGATCGGGCGTGCCGGCCGCCAGGTGCATCAGCGAGCGGTTGTCCCAGAACACCAGGTCGTGCTCGCGCCATTGATGGCGGTACACGAACTCGTCGCGCACGCTGTGCGCGAACAGCTCGTCGAGCAGCGCGCGGCTCTCGTCCTCGGGCAGGCCGACGATGCGCGTGGTGAAGTGCTCGCTGACGAACAGCGCGCGGCGCCCCGTCTCGGGATGGGTGCGCACGATCGGATGATCGACAGCCTTCACCTGGGCGATCTGCTCGGGCGTCAGGTTCGGGCGCCACGGGCTGCGCGCCTGCAGCTCGGCATAACGCGCCAGGTAGGTATGTTCGGCGCGGCGCCCTTCCACCTCGCGCTTGAGCGGCTCGGGCAGCGCGTCCCAGGCCCGGTGCATGTTGGCGAACAGCGTGTCGCCGCCCTCGGCGGGCAGCTCCTGCGCGTGCAGCAGCGAGCCCAGGCTCGGCTTTTCCTTGTAGGACAGGTCGGAATGCCAGAAATGGCCGGCGTCGCCGAGCCCGATCGGCTGGCCGTTCTCGAGGATGTTCGAGACGATCAGCACCTCGGGATGGCCCGGCAGCGCGAACTGCGCCAGCACATGCCGCTGCAGCGGGCCGAAGCGCGCGCTGAAGGCGACGTGCTCCTCGGGCGTGATGCGCTGGTCGCGAAACACCACCACGTGATGGTCGAGGTGGGCACGGTGGATGCGGGCGAAATCGTCCTCGCCGATCGGCCGTGACAGGTCGAGGCCGACGATCTCGGCGCCGAGCGCGCCATCGAACGGCAGGATCTCGAAATGCTGGGGCGCGACCGCGTGCGCGGCCGGGGCGGATACGGGGGAAGCAACAGCGGCGGAAACGGACACGTTCGACGATTCCTGGCTAACAAAAACCAGAATCTACGACCGCGCGCGCCACAAAACAACGAAGCAAATCGGATACGAATATGAGCGGCGGTCATAACGAGGCCAGGGACGCGGCAACCGCGATCCTTGCCGCCGCCGGCATCGAATCCGACGCGATCGCGACGCGGGCAGGCGGCGAAGCCGGTCGAATTTGCCGGATCGCCACCCGGCCCTCAATGTGCTTCCGGAAAAACCAGCGAGCGATGCGCGGCCACGCCGGCCATCACGCCCGAGGCCGAGGCGAAGGTGGCATTGGTCATCGCGTTCGAGGCGTCGCCGGCGGCGAACACGCCGGGCACGCTGGTCTGCTTCATCGCGTCGACGCGCACGATCTCGCCGAACGGCGTGGTCTCGATCTCGCAGCCGAGCTGCCTGGCCAGGTCGCTGGCCATCTGCGTGCGGGTGCCGACGAACAAGGCCTTGAGCGCGAATTCGCGCCCGTCGGCCAGGCGCAGCCCGTCGAGCGCGGGGGCCGCGCCGAGCAACTCGACCACCGGGCTCGTCTCGATCCTCACGCCGCGCGCCTCGAGTTGGGCGATCTCCTCGGCGGCGGGCTCGATGGCGCCCTGCGTGAACCAGGTGGTCGGGCCCCAGTCGGACACGAGCATCGCCTGGTGGAAGGACATCGGGTGCGTGGCCAGCACGCCGAGCTGCCCCTCGCCGATCTCGTAGCCATGGCAATACGGACAATGCAGCACGCTCACGCCCCAGCGCTCGGCCAGCCCCGCCACCTCCGGCAGCTCGTCGCGCACGCCGGTGGCGAGGATCAGGCGCTCGGCCGTGACCGTGGCGCCGTCCTCGAGCGTGACCACGAAGCCGCCCTCGCCGCCCTCGTCAAGCTTCGCCCGATGCGCCTCGCCGAGCCGGATCTCGACGCTCGGATACTCGGCCAGTTGGGCGGTGGCGTCGCCGATGATGTCGGCCGGTGCGCGCCGATCCTGCCCGAAAAAGCCGTGCGAATGCGCGGCGAAGCGGTTGCGAGGCCGCCGGCCGTCGATCACGAGCACGCGACGACGCGCCCGCGCCAGTTGCATGGCGGCCGACAGGCCCGCGAAACTGCCGCCGATCACGACGACTTCATGGTGTGACTGCATGGGTCCTCCCGTTGCCGCCGACGTGGGCGGCCATTTCATGGAACATCAAGAGTTGCATGATAGGCGTGTACCATCCGTCTTGCAACTCGCCATGTTGCGTGATCGAACCCGGAGAACCATGAGAACCGATAGCCGCCTGTCACGGATGCTGCACGCGCTGATCCACATGAACCGCGCCGAGGGACCGCTGACCTCCGAGGCGATCGCCGCGATGCTCTGCACCAATGCGGTGGTGGTGCGGCGCCTGCTCGGCGGCCTGCGCGACGCGGGTTACGTGCAATCGGAAAAGGGGCATGGCGGCGGCTGGACGCTGGCGGTCTCGCTCGATGCGATCACCCTGCTCGACGTCTATCGCGCAGTGGGCGAGCCGCCGCTGTTCTCGGAGCTGGTGTCCGAGGATCACCCGCAATGCCTGGTGGAGCGCGCCGTCAACGCGCATCTGCGCGCGACGCTGGAGGAGGCCGAGGCAGCCTTGCTGGCCAAGCTGGGCCAGGTCACGCTGGGGGCGCTGGCCGGCGATTTCGAACGTGCCATGCCGGAGCACGCGCAAGGGGAACAAGGCTGAGCGACGCGTGATCCGTCGCCTACCGGGCGGGCGTGCTTGCGCCGGCCGGGTTCGATCGATCACGAACGTTTTTTTCCGTTTTCTTCGTCACGACGCTCGCCGGTCGCCGTGAATCTTGTCGAGATCGCGGGCCCGTCAGGCGAGGCCGAGCCACGCCTCCACCGCCGCGCTATCGATAGCTGGTGGCACCGGCGCGGCGCCTGTCGATGCCAACTCGCGCCGCGCCTTCTCACAGGCTTCGGCATGAGCGCGCAGTTCGCGCGTGGTGGCGCGATCCTCGGGCAAGCGCCGTTCGAGTGCCGCTTCGACCATGCTCGCGATCAGGCGGCGCTGGCAGTCGAGCGCCTCGATCGTTGCCTCGCGGCAGCGCGATGAAATTCGCGAGATCGCCAGCAAGGCGGGAACGGCGGGGATCGTCAGGTGCGCACCCGGCGGCAGTTGCGCCCAACTTCTCGCCCATTCCGGGCCGCTCGCGGTCAATTGCGCGGCGATCGCATCGCGCCAGATCGCGCGCTCCACGTCCAGCGCCTCCCGACAAGCCGCCAGCGCCGCGCCGGCCAGCACGCGCCCTGCTTCGACCAAGGGCTCGGCAGCGTCCGTCACATCGGGTTCGCCCCTCTCGCTCAAGCACCCGGCGCCGATCCATTCGGCCTGCTCGCGTCGAGCGCCCAGCACGAAAGCCTGCATGCGATCGGGCGCCAGCGGATCGAGCGGCACCGCCTCGCAGATCGCCGGCTTGCCCGCCGCATGCAGGCTGCAATGGCCGTCGTCGGACAGCGCGGGACATCGTTCGCGCGAGGCATAGTCGTGGCCGCGCAAGCTCAGCGACAACCAATCGCCGCCGGGCGCGATACGCGGATAGAGACGATCGGCCAACGCATCGTGCGCGGCGAGGTCCTCGGCATCGAGTTCGTGGCCCAGTTCGCCGAGCCGGATCCGCTCGCCGAGCCGGCGCCGCGGCACGCGCGCGATCGCGATGCTGGCGACGAAACGCTCGCGATGCCGGAACAGCTCGCGCATCGACAGCGACGGCGGGCTGTTGCAACAGCGTCCGCAGGCATGACAGGCCAGCGCGAACGAGGCGCCGCGCGGCACCAGCCGGATCGGCGCAACAGAGGATCGCGCGGGCACGCCGGGCTTCACCAGGGCCGCCGCACCGAATCCTGGTAGCGCACCAGCAGGAAGTGTGCGAGCGGTTCGGCGTGATAGGCGGCGACCAGTTCGCCGACCCAGGGCTGGCCGCGATCGGCATCGCGGATCGTCAGCACGCTCGCGTAGGGCGAGCGCGCGTCCTCGGTGCCGATGCTGTCGCGCCCCGGCTGCAGGCCGGCGCGCTGCGCGGTCTCGCGATCCATCGCCACCAGGTCGGCATGATCGAGCGCGGCATACAGCTCGCCGGCGGGCCGCTCGACCAGGCGCAGCCCGAGCCGGTTGCCGAGCACGTCGCGCCGCGTGGCATCGAGCCCGGCCGCCTCGCGCAGCCTCAGCAGGTTCTCGTTCTGCAGCAGCACCAGCGCGCGCGAGGCGCCGCGCCGGTCGGCCGGGATCGCCACGGTCGCGCCGGGACGCAACTGGCTCAGGCCTTGCAGCCGTCGCGAATAGAGCGCGAGCGGCAAGCTCACGGTGGTCGCGACGCTGCTCAGCGCGTAGCCGTGCGCGCGGCGCGTGGCCTCGAGCTGGCGCGCGTCCTCGAAGCTCGCCGCATCGAGCCGGCCGGCCGCGAGGGCCGCGTCGATGCGCGCCGGATCGTCGAAGCGCCGCACCTCGAT
>NZ_VWWK01000066.1:0-34232 GCF_011753035.1 Burkholderia sp. Ax-1720
GGCGGCCGGCGCGGCCGGCATCGCGCTGCAGCCGCTGGGCATGTTCTGCCGCGAGGCGCGGCTGCCGCCGGCGGTGCTGGTCGGCTACACGGCCCTGACGCTGGCGCAGGCGCGCCACGCGGGGCGCGCGCTGGCGAAGGTGCTGGCCGGATTCGCGGAAGGGAAGGCCTAGGCGGCGAGCGCCGCTTCGAGCCTGGCGATCGCCGCGTCGAGATCGGCGACGAAGAACACCTGCCGGCCGCGATTGCTCTCGACGATGAAGTCGTGCAGCGCTCCGGCGCGGACCTCGGAGAAATCGCCGACGATGGCCAGCAACAGATGGTAGTTCACGAACATCTGCAGCAGTTCGCCGGCCACGCCGGTGCGCAGCACGAGGAAGTCGGGATGCAGGCAGGCGGCGTCGATCGCGATGCCGTCGAGATCCCGGTGGCCGTGGCCGAGCATGATGTCGAGCGCGTCCTGGCGGCTGCGCACGGGGGTATCGACACTGCTGACGTGGACGATGCGGCTCGTGGGCCGCTCGATCAGGCGTGCTTCCATGGAGAGTCGGATCCGGTTCGTCGTGCTGGCTGGGGATGCCGGCGCGCGGGCCGGCGCAGGCAACGGTCTGGCGATATCGCGCGGCGTGGTCGTCGAGCCGGCCGCGCGCCGCCTCAGGGCTTGGCCGCCGAAGCGCCGGCCGCGCCCGATGCGGCGGCCGCCTGCGCCGCCTTGCGCTTCAGGCAGTTCTGCGTGACCAGCATGGTGGCCTGGTCGGGGTTCAGCAGGGTGGGCGCGCCGTAGATCTCCTCGATCGCCTGGTCGACGGCCTGCGCGTCGGGGCCGTTGCCGTAGTACTTGTGCGACTGCGCGATCGCCTGTTCCTTGGTCTTGTGCTTCTTGCGCCAGCCGGAGATCTGCGCGGCCACGTCGCCGACCGCGAAACAGCGATCGTCGAAGGCCTGGGCCTGGGACGGGAGAGCCGGCAGCGCGAGCGCGCAAGCGAGGGCAAGGGACAAGACGGCTTGCTTCATCGGGAATTCCTGTGGATCGGGAGCGCGGTGCGCCGGTCGTGCCGTCCGCTGCCGCGAGAATCCGCACAGTCTATCGAAAAGCGGCCAGGCGGGAGGTTGGCGCGCCCGCTTTGGCCTCCAGCGATGATGCGGCGCAATGCCGCATAACACGATCGCGCGACGAAACCGCGCCGGCTCGGCGCGTGCGCCGTCGCTGCATCGCGGCGTGCTCGCGCGAGGCCGCGAGCGCGCCTTTCCGCGCGCGATTCAACATATGGGAAGCCGTCGCACAACTTGATCAGCCCTGATTCGGCGGATACCGTTCGCATGCAATCGAGCAGGTCTGGCGCAGCGAATAAAACCATTAATTGAATCAGGATACCTATTCAATGAAACGGCATATCCGAGCGGTATTTTTTTCATTGCCCTTATTCATATCGGCATTGTCTTCCTATCACGCGGGCGCGGCTTCGGTGACGGGCGCCGCGGCGCCCGGCAGCGGTGCCGCGCCCGCCGCGCAGCAGGCCTGGCCGCCCGCCTGGCCGCTGGTGCGGCAGGTGCCGGTGCCACCGCCGCCGATGGGCTGGGCGAGCTGGAACGGGCACGGCTGCAACATCAATGAAAAGGTGATTCACGACGCGGCCGATTACCTGGTCAGCAGCGGCCTGAAAAGTGCCGGATATGTCTATGTTAACGTCGATGATTGCTGGTCGGAATTGACTCGCGATTCACAAGGGAAATTGAATGGAAATCATGTATCGTTTCCAAGCGGAATGACCGCGCTCGGCGATTACATCCATTCCAAGGGATTGAAATACGGGATTTACGCGACGCCGGGCCTGCGTACCTGTGCCCAGCTCAACAATCTGCAGAACGAACTCGCCCCCGGCGCGCCCGGCAACGAGGCCAACGGCAATACCGGCAGCCAGGGCCACGAGGCGCTCGACGCGGCCACCTTCGTGCAATGGGGCGTCGACTACCTGAAATACGACTGGTGCACCAAGGGCTCGACCGCGGCGCCGGCCCAGGTGCCGGTATTCGCGAAGATGCGCGACGCGCTGCGCCAGGCGGCGCTCGGCGCCGGCCGCAAGGGCTACCTGTTCTACAGCATCAACCCCGACAGCTTCAACGACTCGAAGACGGGCCGCGACTACGACTGGGGCAACGTGGCCGACATGTGGCGCACCGAGGAGGACATCTCCTACGACACCGGCGACAACTTCACGCCGGGCTGGCCGCGCCTGGTGGGGCAGAACTTCGAGGGCAACGTGTTCCCCGAGGCGCAGCACACGGGCCGCTACAACGATCCGGACATGATGCTGGCCGGCATGGGCCTGACCGACGAGCAGGACCGCTCGCACATCGCGCTGTGGGCCATCTCGGGCGCGCCGATGATCCTCGGCAACGACTTCACCGGCCGCCCGCCCAAGGCCGCCACGCTGGCGCTGCTGAAGAACCCCGAGATGATCGCGATCGACCAGGACGGGCTCGGCCTGCAGGGCGTGCTGGTGGCCAATCCGGCGCCCGGCGTCGAGGTCTGGGCCAAGCCGCTGATGGGCAACGGCCGTCGCGCGGTACTGCTGTTCAACAACTCGACGAAGGACGCGAGCATGGCGGTGAGCTGGCGCGAGCTCGGGCTCGAGCCGCTGGTGCCGGGCCTGGTGCGCGATGTCTGGGCGCGCGCCAATGCCGGCATCGGCATCGGCCGCTTCGAGACGCGCGTGCCGGCCGGGACCAGCCGCCTCTACGTGATCCAGGGCGCCGACACGGCGGCCGTGCCGTATCGGCCCAGCGCCTACCAGCCGAGCGCGGACCTGTCGTCCTGCGGCGGCTGCGAGCCGAACGCGCAGCTCGTGAATCCGGCCACGGTCAGCTTCGACAACGTGGTCTCGCAGCGCGCCGGCGGCTACCTGCAGATCGCCTACCAGAACACCGGCAGCGAACCGGTCGACGCGCTGCTCAGCGTCAACGGCGGGCCGGGCAGCATCGTCTCGCTGCCGCCGACCGGCGCCGCCTGGGGGCTGGGCGGCGTGAGCGTCGAGGCCGCGCTGAAGCCGGGCCGCAACAGCGTGGTGCTGGCCAAGTGGCACGATCCGTCGGCGGCGCTGTCGATCCAGCGCGTGGCCGTGGTGGCCGGGCCGCTCGCCTACCAGCCGCCGCGCGCGGCCTACGAGGCCGAGTCGCCCCTCAACACGCTGAGCGGGCAGGCGGCCGTGTATGACTGCGCGAGCTGCTCGGGCGGCAAGAAGGTCGGCTACATCGGCCAGGCCAACACGCTGAGCTTCAACCAGATCGCGGCACCGAAGGCCGGCGCCTATTCGATCGACATCCTGTACGGCAACGGCGAACCGAACGGCCGCAACGCGCAGGTCAGCGTGAACGGCGGCACGCCGGTCACGCTCGCGCTGCCCTCGACGGGCAGCTACGACACGATCCGCCATGCCGCGGTGACGGTGAACCTGCAGGCCGGCTCGCGCAATACGCTGACGATCTCGAATCCGAGCGACTGGGCGCCGGATATCGATGCGATCGGCTGGCCGACGCCGCTGAGGTAAGCGCGCCGCGCACCGGGAACGGCAACGGGGCATGCCCGCCTGGGCATGCCCCGTTTTTCTTTGTTGGCTGGCCTTGTCAGGCGCGGGAAAACACCATGCAGACCGGGCTGCCTGTCGAGCTGAGCTGCCCGGTGGGCGAGAGGCGGCCGCTGCCGGCATCGACCGAGAAGCCCGCGATGCTGTCGCTGTCCTCGTTGAGCGCATACAGCAGGCGGCCATCCGGCGAGAGCGTGAAGAAGCGCGGCGTGCGCCCGCCCGTCGATACGGCTTCCACGAAGGCGAGCCGGCCGTTGTCGGGATCGATGCGCAACAAGGCGATGCTGTCGCTGCCGCGATTCGAGGCGTAGAGGAAGCGCCCGCCGGCGTCGATCTGGATGCCCGCCGCGCGGCTGTTGCCCGTGTAGCTGTCGGGCAGCGCCGAGACGATCTGCCTGGGCAGCAGTTCGCCGCTGTCGGCGCGATAGTCGTAGGTGGTCACCGTCGAATCGAGCTCGTTGACGCAATAGACCCAGGGCCGCGACGGATGGCAGGCGAGATGGCGCGGGCCGGCCGTCTCGCGCGTGGCCACGAAGGGCGGCTCGGCGGGCGTGAGCCGCCCGGCTTCGTAGCGGAATACGAAGATGCGATCGAGGCCCTTGTCGGGCACCAGCACGAAGCGGCCGTCGGGCGAGAAGGGATTGAAATGCGGCTTGGCCTGCTGCTGCTCGATGCGATGCGGGCCGATCGGGCCGTCCAGCGCGAGGCATTGCGCGAGCGCGCCGAGCGAGCCGTCGGCCGCGATCGGCAGCACCGCGAGGCTTGCGCCCAGGTGGTTCGAGACCAGCGCGTGGCGCCCATCCGGCGCGAGCGCGACGTGGACGGGGTTCCTGCCGCCGGTGTCCTGCTGGTTCAGGAAGGCGAGGTGCCCGCTCGCGCGGTCGATCGCGAAGGCGCTCAGCTCGCTGCGATCGCCGTGCACGCTGTACAGGCGCTCGCCGCGCGCATCGATCGCGAGGAAGGACGGGTTGACCAGATCGCCGAGCACCTGCACGGGATCGAGCGCGCCGGTCGAGGGATCGACGCGGAACACGCTGATGCCCTCGCCGCGGGCGTTGCGCTCGCGCGTGGTGCGCGAGCCGACATAGGCGTACATGCTGCGGATTCTCCTCGATGCCCTACCTGTGGAAAGCGCCGGCCCGGTCATGCTGTCCGGCAGACGCCGGATTGTATTGCTTCTGGATTGCGCGCGACGGCACGGATATCCAAATAGGTCATGACCGTTTCGCGAGAATGGTGCTGGCGCCGCCGTGCTGCACGGCACCCTGCGACGAGCCTGGGCCGCGCAATTTCCGAAGCGTCTGCCTTGCCGGGGCTAATCGATCACCGGCGGATTGCGCGGCAAGCCGCCAAAGGACGGTCTCGTATTCTGGCCTGTCGGGCTGATGGCTTGCTCCTTGTTCGGTCTTTGCCCGGAGATCGTCACGCCTTTGTTGCCGATGAACGTGATGTCGTAATCGTTGTGGCTTTTCGCGCCTAGATTCATGAGGAAGTTATTCAAGACTTCCTGATAACCGGGACGTGTCGAAGGGTAGGCCTCGTAGCGATCGTCATACAAAGTCCAGTAGCCGTTGAACGAATATGTCGTGTCCGTCAATACAAGATCACCAAACACTCGCCCGGTCACGCGTCCGAGGATGCCAGCAACCCAGATGTCCTTGTCCCCGTGGCTGAAGAGGTTCGTGTCGAATTGCGCATCGATGTGGTACGTGCCAGGCCCGTTCGCAAGGTCCAGTGCGACTCTCTTGATAGGATCGAAATCGGCAATTCCCATCTGCAGGTTCATCGATTCAATGTTCATGCTTCTCATGGAGCCATCTCCGTACAACCAATAATATATTGCTGATGTGGTCAATAACGCGGTTCCATAAAATTGGAAATTCGAGGGTTGCTGGAGGAACATGCCCGGGTAGTACTGGGCAGCGTATACGCCGAACAGAGAGGTCAGGATGTTCGACTGATTCAACGTCAAGCCATACGGTGTGGCGCCGGCGATATTCTTGAACCCCTCGCCAATTCCGAGCCATTGTGAAAATGATGCATATATTCCGAGTTGGGCGCGCAGCACTATATCCGATGCATTGACCAGGCCTTGGGCCAACGCGGTGAGTGTTCCTATCGTGTCGCCTTGGCTTGCGGCGCCCAATATATTGAGTCCGTTGATCAGATACACCTTCCCAAGCAGCAGGATAGGGGTGGTTCCGCTGTTCGTCATGAGTTCGGGAGGCAAGGCTGGATGTCCCATTCGCGGTAGATCTGCCGGGGAACTGGTGATGACGTTGCCGGAGCCGTCGACGATGATCGGGGCCAAGGTAATCTCGGGCTGGATTGCCAGGCTTTTCGACATGCCGGACAGGCCAAGTGCCGGAGCCGATGCGATTGCGCCAATTAGTGATCGGCGGATTTTAAACTTGTTGTTGTCATTGGAATTTTCCATCTTCTTCCCCGGAAACAATGGTTTGTGACGTGATGAGGCAGGGTATGATCAGCCGGTGCGCATCCATACGGAGAACGGCATGACTGCAAGTAATTGGTGGTTCTCGATCGGCGTTCCGACTGCGCTATACGTCCTGGGGTTGGGGTATGCGGTATGTCGAGTATTCGGTCCGCCCCATGGACGTTTCCCGATAATAGGGCGAGTGGCTTGGGGCTGGTGCGGTTTTTTAATCGTGGCCGGCACTTGGGTGACGATAGATGTCGCGAGACGAGACGCGGACGCTGTCGTTCTCGCGTCTGCAGCCATGTATTTGTCAATGATTGGTGTTGTGTGGGGAGTTCTGGGGGCTTTATTGCATTCTGTTATTTCTATAGTGCGCGGTCAGATTCCGCTTCGAAGATAATTCGAATGTTTGCTTCTTATATGGAATGCGTTGCATTTTTGTGATGAAGTTGCATGCTTGTGTCGTTGCCTCCTCGCGTCGGTGATTTGGGTAGGTGGAAAAATACGTTATCGAAGTTTCCATAAATACAGCGCAATCTTTCAATTGCGAAAGAAATTGACGAGATGTTGCCGTATTTGCTCAAACAGCATCGAAGCAAGCCACGAGCCGCCGGCGCAATTCTGAAATCCTCACACACGCCTACTCGAACCTCGACGCGCATGTGCCGCGCGTTTCGCTCTAGCGCCGATGGCGCTTGGGTGATGCGCCGAGCGCGCACGGCCGGTAGCCAGGCACGGCCCAAGCCTGGCGATCGTGCCCCATAGCCTTCCAGGATTTTGCCCGAAATTGCATTTTCCATTTGAAATATGCAAAATGCGCGGCATGACCTCGACCTCCAGCCCCCTTGCCGCCGCCCTTGATGCGACCCTCACCCTCGACGGCGCGCGCTACCGCATCGTCGACCTGCCGGCTCGCTTCGGCGCGCGCCTGCGCGAGCTGCCCGTGGTGCTGCGGCTGCTGCTGGAGAACGTGATCCGCCATCACCAGGGCGAGGAGCAGCGCGCCGCCGTCGACGGCATCCTGGCCTGGATCGAGCACGCCAGCAGCGAGATCGAGATCGCCTTCCAGCCGAACCGCGTGCTGATGCACGACACCACCAGCACGCCGGCGCTGGTCGATATCGCCGGCATGCGCGACGCGCTGGCCGAAGCCGGCGTCGATCCCTCGGTGCTCAATCCGGTGCTGCCCGTCGATGCCTCGGTCGACCATTCGCTGGCCGTGGAAGTGCATGGCGAACCCGACGCGGCGCCGCGCAACCTGCGCATCGAACTGGCCCGCAACGCCGAGCGCTACCGTTTCCTGCGCTGGGCCGCGAAGGCCGTCACGGGCGTGCGGATCCATCCGCCCGGCACCGGCATCATGCACACGCTCAATCTCGAACAACTGGCGAGCGTGGTCGGCGTGATCGAGCGCGACGGCGAGCGCTGGGCCGTGCCCGACACGCTGATCGGCACCGACAGCCACACGCCGATGATCAACGGCATCGGCGTGCTCGGCTGGGGCGTGGGCGGCCTGGAGGCGCAGACGGTGATGTTCGGCATGCCGGTGATGCAGCGCATTCCCGAGGTGATGGGCGTGAGGCTGAGCGGCGCGCTGCCGCCGGGCGTGCTGGCCACCGACCTGGCGCTGACGGTCACGCAGCGGCTGCGCGAGATCGGCGTGACGGGCGAATTCGTCGAGTTCTTCGGGCCCGGCGTGAGCACGCTGAGCGCAGGCGAGCGCGCGGTGGTGGCCAACATGGCGCCCGAATACGGCGCGACCACCGGCTATTTCCCGATCGATGCGCGCACGCTCGACTATCTGCGCGAGACCGGCCGCGACGCCGCCGCGATCGCGCTGGTGGAGGCCTATGCGCGGCGCGTCGGGATCTGGTTCGAGCCCGAGGCGCAGCCGCGTTACACGCGCCGCATCGAGATCGCGCTCGACGGCATCGCGATGCAGGTGGCGGGGCCGCGCCGGCCGCAGGACCGGCTGCCTTACACGGCCGTGGCCGAGACGCTCGCGAAGCTGGACGGCGCGCCGCCGGCGAGCGGGGCGCGGACGACGAACCTGCCGCATCATCCGGTGGCGATCGCCGCGATCACGAGCTGCACGAACACCTCCGATCCGGCCTTGCTGATCGCCGCCGGGCTGGTGGCGCGGCGCGCGCGCGAACGCGGCCTGACGGTGCCGGCCTGGGTCAAGACCTCGCTCGCGCCGGGTTCGCCGGCGGCGGCGGCCTATCTCGAACGCGCCGGGCTGATCGGGGATCTCGACGCGCTCGGTTTCTCGATCGTCGGCTACGGCTGCACCACCTGCATCGGCAATTCAGGACCGCTTGGCGAGCCGATCCGCGCGGCGCTGGCCGCCAAGGCCGCGCGCCCGGTGGCGATGCTGTCGGGCAACCGCAATTTCCCGGGCCGGATCCATCCCGAGCTCGAACTCGGTTTCATCATGTCGCCGCCGCTGGTGATCGCCTTCGCGCTGGCCGGCGATGCGGCGCGCGACCTCGGCAGCGAGCCGCTGGGCCTGGCGCACGACGGCACGCCCGTGCACCTGCATGAACTGTGGCCGACGCGCGAGGAAATCGATGCGCTGGTCGCGCGCGCCAACGAGCCGGGCGACTACCGCCGCGCCTTCGCGATCGCCAGCGCCAATCCCGCCTGGCACGCGCTGGAAGCGCCGGATTCGGCGCGCTTCCCCTGGGATCCGGCCTCGAATGCGCTGCGCCGCCCGCCCTTCGCCTCGGCCGAGGCGGGCAGCCAGCTCGGCCATTACGTGGCGCATCCGCTGGCCGTCTATGGCGACGACGTGACCACCGATCACATCTCGCCGGCCAGCGCGATCCCGAAGCACAGCCCCGTCGCCGATTTCCTGGTCGAGCGCGGCGAGGATCGCGAGGACCTGAACGTGTTCGCGTCGCGGCGCGGCAACTGGGAGGTGATGCTGCGCGCGGCCTTCTACAACCGCACGCTGGAGAACCGCCTGCGTGCCGGCTTGCCGGTCGCGCACACGGTGCATGCGCCCTCGGGCGAGGCCATGCCGCTGCACGAGGCGGCGGCGCGCTATCGCGAGGCGGGCGAGGCGGTGGTGCTGGTGGCGGGCGCGCGCTACGGCACGGGATCGTCGCGCGACTGGGCCGCCAAGGGCCAGCGCCTGCTCGGCATCCGCGCGGTGCTGGCCACCAGCTTCGAGCGGATCCATCGCTCGAACCTGATCGGCATGGGCATCCTGCCGCTGCGCATGATCGAGCTCGCGCATCCCGATGCGCTGGCGCTGCAGCCGGGCGACCGGATCGAGATCGATGCGCGCGAGGCGGTGCTGCAGCCGCGTGCCGCCGTGCGCGTGAGCATCGTGCGCGCGCACGGCCGCGTCGAGCCGCTGGCCGCGCTGGCCGCCGTCGAGACGCGGCTCGAATGCGAGCTGCTGCGCGCGGGCGGCGTGATCCCCTTCATCCTGCGCCGCCACCTGCCGCGCGCGGACGCGGCGGCGCTTGCGTGATGCGCCGAAACGCGGACAATGGGCGGCCCTGCCACGCCTATCCTTCATGCCGGCTTCCATGACCGACCGATCGATCGCCGCCCGCATCGTCGAGCTGATCCGCAGCGAGCAGCTCGAGGCCGGCGCCCACCTGCCGGCGCAGATGCTGGCGGACCGCCTGCGCGTGTCGCGCTCGCCCGTCAACGAGGCGCTCGCGCTGCTGCACGAGAAGGGCGTGGTGACGCGCGAACGCCATCGCGGTTTCTTCGTGGCGCGGGCCTTGCGCGAGCCGCTGGAGGAGGTGGTCGGCGGGCTCGGCCTGGACGAGGCGGACCTGGTTTCCAGCGTGTATTTCCGCATCGCCGACGATCGCCTGCGCGGCGAGCTGCCCGACGAATTCTCCGAGCAACTGATCCGCCAGCGCTACGGCCTGACCGGCGCGCAGCTCAATGCCGTGCTGGCGCGCATCGCGGGCGAGGGCTGGGCCGAGCGCAAGCCGGGTTACGGCTGGGCCTTCTCGACCATGCTGACCACGCCCGACAGCCTGCTGCAGTCGTATCGGCTGCGACTCGCGCTGGAGCCGGCCGCGCTGCTCGAACCCGGCTACCGGCTCGATCCGCGCGTGCTCGAACGCTGCCGCGAGACCGAGCTGCAACTGCTGGCCGGCGGCATCGAGACGGCCAGCGCCGATGCGTTGCACGATCGCGGCGTGCGTTATCACGAGGCACTGGTCGAGGCGTCCGGCAACCCCTTCTTCATCGACACGATCCGCCGCGTCAATCGCGTGCGGCGCCTGCTGTCGTATCGCTCGATGCGGCATCGCGAGCGTTATGCCGAGCACTGCCGCCAGCACCTGCACGTGCTCGACCTGCTCGCGCGCGAGCGCAACGAGGAGGCCGCCGAGGCGCTGCGCGAGCACCTGCTGCATACGCTCGACGCGCTCGCGCGCATCAGCGGGATACTCGAATCGCCATCGCCCCGATCCCCGGCGCGGGAAACCGCGCCCGTCCCGTCCGCCGCCGCGCCTGCCGGCCAGCGGCCCAACCGAACCCGACGCGCCTCATGAACCTCGATCCCGCCATCGCTTCCTCCCTCGTTTCCGCCTTCGCTCCGCACGGCGTGCTGCGCGCCTCGATCAACCTCGGCAACCCGATCCTGGCCGGCCACGATCCCGCCAGCGGCGCGCCGGCCGGCGTCTCGGTCGACCTGGCGCGCGCGCTCGGCGCGGAGCTTGGCGTGCCGGTCGAGCTGGTGGTGTTCGCCACCGCCGGCGAATCGGTGGCGGCGGTCGGCGACGAACGCGCCGACGTCGGTTTCTTCGCGATCGATCCGCTGCGCGCCGAGTCGATTGCCTTCACCTCGCCCTATGTGCTGATCGAGGGCTGCTACCTGGTGCGCGAGGCCTCGCCGATCCGCGCCAACGAGGAGGTCGACCGGCCCGGCGTGCGCGTCACGGTCGGCAAGGGCAGCGCCTACGACCTGTTCCTGACGCGCGAGCTGAAGGCGGCCGCCATCGAGCGCGCGCCGTCCTCGCCGGCGGTGGTGTCGACCTTCCTGGCCGAGGGGCACGACGTGGCGGCCGGCGTGAAGCAGCAACTGGAAGCCGACGCGGCGCGGCAGCCGGGCCTGCGCCTGCTCGACGGCCGCTTCATGGTGATCCGCCAGGCGATGGGCCTGCCCCGCAGCCGCGGCCAGGCGGCCGCCGAGGCGCTCGACACCTTCGTGGAGGCGCACAAGGCCTCGGGCTTCGTTGCCGAGGCGCTGGCCCGGCACCATGTGGCGGGCGCCTCGGTGGCGCCGGCCGGGCGGGGCTGAGCGCGCGCTCCTGACTGCCGTTCGGGCAGGTCCCTATAATCGGGACCTGGCACGCCGTCGTGGCGGCGCCGGGCAGCCGTCCATCGCGTGATCCGAATGCAAGGAGACGTCCCTTGAGAATCGACCGAGCAGGCTTCGCCGCCATCCTGCGCCATGCCGCCGGGTTGCTGTTGTGCGGATTCGGCGCCTGCGCGTTCGCGCAAGCCGGCGGCCAGGCCAACGACGCCGCGCATGTCGCCAACAGCGCGACCGGCAGCCAGGCCGAGCAGGTGTTCGCGGCGGTCTCGCCGAAGGTCTGGACGGTGCGGGCCGAGCAGCCGCAAGGCAACCAGTACCTGATCGGCAGCGCGGTGCTGATCGCGCCGGGCCGTTTCATCACCGCCTGCCACGTGGTCGAGAAGTCGATCGCGGTGACGCTGGGCAACAACGGCGCCACGCTGAAGGTGGACGAGGTGCTGCGCGATCCCGACAACCGCCGCGATCTCTGCCTGCTGCGCGTGGCCGGCAAGTTCGAGGTGGCGCCGGTGCAGGTCGCGCCGATCAGCACCTTGCGGGTCGGGCAGCGCGTCTACGTGATCTCCAGCCCGCGCGGGCTGGAACTGTCGCTGACCGACGGGCTGATTTCCTCGCTGCGCCAGGAGCCCGAGAGCACGGTGCCGATCATCCAGTCGTCCACGCCCGTCACCAGCGGCTCCAGCGGCGGCGGCCTGTTCGACCAGCAGGGGAGGCTGGTGGGCGTGGTGCGTTCGGTGGCGACGGCCACCGAGAATTTCGCGTTCTCGTATCCGGCCGAATGGGTCGCCCAGCTTCCCGAGCGCTACGCGAAGGAAATCGCGGCCTGGCAAGGCGAGATGAAGGCCGCCGGGGTGCGCTTCGGCGCCGACGGCAGCGTGGCGGGCAGCGGCTACGCCGCGCTCGGCGATGTCGACGCGCTGCCGGTGCCGGCCGCGCAGAAGGCGCCGGTGGTGCTGGCCTACAAGCAGTTCCTGCTGCTGGCCGCGCCGCGCGTCTTCGTGTTCACCAGCGACGGCAAGTTCGGCAGCTTCTCGAGCTCGGCCGAATTCGCGCGCTTCCAGGACGATTGCCGCAAGTCGAAAGTCACGTTCAGGCTGTATGCCGTCGACAACGCGGTGGTCTGGCAGGCGCCGGCTTCCGCCAGCACGCCCGCCTCGGCGCCGGCAGCCGCGCCTTCGCCCGCCAGCCGGTGAGCGGCACGGCCGGCGCCGCGATGTCAGCCGCCGGCGCCCGCCAGGTGCGCCGCTTCCTGGTTCGCCATCCTCAATAACCTGTCGATCAGCGCCAGCACCTCGGGGCGGCATTCGTCGCGGGCGTGCACGATGTAGGACTTCAGCGGCGACACCACCTCGCGCCGGCTCAGGCGCACCAGCGGGCTGCGCGCCAGATGGGCGGCGGCCACCGGCACGCGCGCCAGCGCCACGCCGAGCCCGGCCTCGGCGGCGGCCAGCACCAGCGTGTAGTCCTCGAAGCGTCGATCCTGCGCGCGCGGCTTGAGCGCGATGCCGAGCGGCTCGAACCAGGCACGCCAGCCGGTCGCGTCGGAGTCGTGCAGCAGCGGGGCATCGAGCAGGGCGGCCTCGCCGTGACGGCGCATGGCCTTGGCCAGTTGCGCGGCCAGCGCCGGATGCGCGACCGGGTAGAGCGTTTCGGGCAGGAAGGGCCTGGCCTCCAGATGGCGCCAGTTGCCGCGTCCGTAGCGGATCGCCAGGTCGGCCTGGCCGCCCGCGATATCGACGGCGCGATGGTCGATGTCGAGCTCGATGCGCAGGGCCGGTGCTTCGTTCTCCAGATCGCCGTGGCGGGCCAGGAACCACAGGCTGGCGAAGGCCGGCACCATGCTCAGCTTGACCAGGCGCGCGCTGCGCGGCGAGCGCCATTGGTCGGCCGCGCTGTCGATGATGCCGAAGGCCTGCTCGATGCGGCTGACGAAGCGCTGCCCGTCCAGGGTCGGCCGCACGCCTCGCGCGTGGCGCTCGAACAGCTTCACGCCGAGCCAGTTCTCCACGGCCGCGATGCGCCGGCTGATCGCGCCGTGCGTGAGGCCGGAGATCTCGGCGGCGGCCAGGAAGGAACCGTGGCGCGCCACGTTGCAGACCGTCTCGAGACTGGCCAGCGGTGGCCGCGCGGCGTCGGGCGCGGCGTCGGCGAGCCGTGCCGCGGACGGGACGCGAGGGCGAGGTGAGCTGTGAGCCATATTCACAGGAAGACGTTGATCGATGCGCTAGCTTAACAGCTGGCGATGCGGCACGATCCCGGCATGAACACGCTCTCCCCGGCTTCGAAAAACTGCTCGCCGCGCGATCTCAGGCAGGTGCTGCTCGCGCTCGGCGCGGTCGCCTTCACGGTGGTGTCCTGGGCTTCGGCCTTTCCCTTCATCCGCATCGGCCTGCAGGGCCTGTCGCCGCTGCATCTGGCGGCGGGGCGCTTCGGCACCGCCGCCGTGCTGGTGCTCGCCTGGCTGGCCTGGCGGCGGCCGCGCCTGCCGGGCTGGCGCGACGGCCTGCGCTTCCTGTTGTGCGGGCTGTTCGGCATCGCCTTCTACAACGCCTTGCTGAACACCGGCGAGCAGACCGTCGCCCCCGGCGCGGCCAGCTTCATCGCCAGCACGCTGCCGATCTTCACCGCCGTGCTGGCGGTGCTGTTCCTCGGCGAGCGCATCAATGCCTGGGGATGGATCGGCTCGCTGGTCAGCCTGGCCGGCATCGCCGTGATCGCGCGCGGCCAGCCGGGCGGCCTGGCGCTCGGCGCCGGCAGCACGCTGATCCTCGCGGCGGCCTTTTGTACGGCGAGCTATTTCGTGTTGCAGCGGCGGCTGATTCCCGTCTATGGGCCGCTGGCCTGCACGGCCTATACGCTGCTGGCAGGAGCGCTCTGGCTCTCGCCGTGGCTGCCGGGCGCGATCGGCGCGCTGCCCGCGGCGCCTCACGGCACGCTCGCGGCGGTGCTGATGCTCGGCGTGTTCCCGGCCGCGCTCGGTTACGCGAGCTGGACCTACGCGCTCGGTTATTTCGGCGCCGCGCGCGCGGCGAACTTCCTGTACCTGTCGCCCGCTGTGGCCACCGCGCTGTCGGCCTGGCTGACCGGCGAGCGTCCCGGCCTCGCCACGCTGGCGGGCGGCGCCACGGCGATCGCGGGCGTGGTGCTGGTGGCTTGGCGCGGGCGGGGGTGAGTCGAACCGATGCGGTCCAGATACGCCTCAGTGGATGATTTCCGCTTGTCGGGCGAAAACCTTGGTCACATCGAAGTAGACGTTTTGCGTCTTTCCATCCTGGCTGGTCGTGTCGAGCATGTCGTAGCGAGCCTCGCCCCGCGTGATGAGTGATTGCCGGGTCATGCGGAGCTTTCTCGCCTGGAGCCACGAGTATTCCTCGCCGATATCCGCAACCTGGATGGCGGTTTCGGGGGACAGCCCGTCGCCGCTGTGGGCGATGTCCTGCGTGATGCCGAACAAGTAGAGCCTCATCTCGGCCTGGGCGGAGGCATTGCCGGCCTTGCCCAACAAATAGCTGTAGTTGGAGATCAGGCTGAAGATCGGAATGTCCCGGATCGGGCGAACCTTCTCGACCTCCCTGATCCTGGCCAAGGCGCCGTCGTAGTCGCCTTGCTGCGCAAGCTGCATGGCCTGCTTGCCCAGATCCCTGCACAGCTGGATCAGGTCAGGGTAGTTGAAGCTGTGATCCGCCAGGAACTGCAGGCGTTTCTCGTGAACCTGGCGATAGGCATCCGCGTATTGTCCGCTGAGCGGCAGCGGATCGAAGGGATTGGGCGCCGATCGGGTGATCGATGCCATGGCGCGCGGGTTGATTTCGAAATACGCGATGGCAGCCTGCCCGCCGCCGGATTGGCCGGCATAGCTGATCTTCTGCAAGGGGACATCATGATACTGATATCCCTGGATATTGGTGATGTTCGCCGAATGCAGGCTCATCCATTCATGGACCTCGGCGATCGTGATGACGCGAACCGGATCGTCGGGCGTGGCGCCGCTGCCGATACGGTTGTTCAAGATATCCGCCATGGCTTGCGCGCGGTTACGGCAATCCTTCGACAGGGACGGATTGAAATGTCCGTAGATATTGGCGCACAAGACCTGGACGTCGTAATCGGGGAATGCCGCCAGCGGAGCGTATTTGTTCAATTCCAGCAGGCGGTCCAGGCATCCGATCCCCTGCCTGCCCGGTCCAGGGCATTGGCTTCCCGCGCAGTGTCTTCGATATCGTGCGACAACTGCAGGAGATCGATCTTGTCGTCCCGGACGAATTTCTGTCTCTGCTGTTGAAGTTGGTCGATGTCGGGCGTGGAGGCCTGGGCCAGCGCATGGCCGGAAAGAAAGGCAATCGCGAGGCAAGGCAGCAGCTTCAATCTGCGCATGGTCTATTTGTTTGAAAGTTGTTTTGCGAAATAGTATCAATCGGCATCCGTGGTGGGGATGTTGTGGTCTCCGCCTCCGCATTACTTTCGTAATTATTGATATTCGATTGATATATGCCTTTTCGATGAATGGTGATTGAAGGGATTCGGGTGTCGGTAGCGTGACGGCTCATCGGCGATACCCGTCGTTTCGTCAGGCGTCGCCTTCAGCGCGGCGCCTGGAACATTTCGAGCGCGAACGCTATGAAGCTGCGCATCTTCGGCGTCATCTGCCTATCGGGCGCATACAGCAGGTGCAGGCTGCGATCGGGCGCCGGGAAATCCGTCAGCACCTCGACCAGGCGGCCTTCGGTGAGGTCGTCCTCGACCAACTCGGTGGGCTGCAGCAGCAGCCCCATGCCGGCACGCGCGGCCGCCATCAGCGCTTCTCCGCTGTCCACCACCAGCCGTCCACCCACCGGCACCGTCACGATGCCTTGCGGCCCCGTGAAGCTCCAGGCCGTGCCGAGTTGCGGATGCGCGAAGCGCAGGCATTCGTGGCGGCGCAGTTCGTCGGGATGGCGGATCGGCGCATGCGCGGCGAGATAGGCGGGCGACGCGCAGAGCCTGAGCCGATAGGGTGCCAGCTTGCGTGCCACCAGAGCGCTGTCGGCCAGTTCGCCGATCCGGAACGCCGCGTCGAAGCCTTCGTGGATCAGGTCGACATAGCGATTCGACAGGCACAGCTCGACCGACAGCGCCGGATAACGCGCCAGGTAGGCCGGCAGTACCTTCGAGACCGCATGCAGCCCGAAGGTGGTCGGCGCGCTGATCCGCAGCCGCCCACTGGGCTGGCGATGCGTCTCGGCCACCAGCCCCTCGGCGGATTCGACCTCGGCCAGGATGGTCTTGACCCGCTCGTGGTAGCTCGCGCCGATATCCGTCAGGTGCTGGCGCCGCGTGGTCCGGTTCAGCAGCCGCGCGCCCAGATGCCCCTCCAGCGCCTGCACATGCTTGCCGACCAGTTGCGAGGACATCTTCAGCGCCTCGCCCGCCGCCGAAAACGACCCGAGTTCCACCGCCTTCGCGAAGACGGCCATGCTGGTGAAGCGGTCCATTGGAAATTTCCTGTTTCAAGTGTCGAGCAATTTCGGTGATTTATCCCGATATGTTTCAAGTCTACGATGGCTGCTCCCTTTCAACACAGGAGTGGTCATGAAGGTCGCAATCAGCGGTACGGGAAACATGGGCGCGGGTCTGGCCGCGGCATTGGCGGGCGCGGCCCATCGGTTGGCGATCGGCGCGCGCGATCCGCAGAAGGCGCTTGCCTTCAGCACCGACGTCACCGACGCGGGATACGCCTCGTGAGCGAGCGCGGCGAGGTCTCGCCCCTGGCGGGCGCGCGCGTGCTGATCACCGGCGGCGGCTCGGGCATCGGCCTGGCCGTGGCACGCCGCGTGGTCGTCCGTGGCGGGGCGCCGATCCTGGTCGGGCGCGACGCCGCGAAGCTCGCGGCCGCCCAGGCCGAGTTGGGCGCGGCCGCGAGCGCGCATGCGCTCGACGTCACGGACGAGCGTGCCGTCGTCGACACGCTGGAGCGGATCGGGCGCATCGATCATCTGGTCACGGCGGCGGCCGGTAGCGTCAGGGGGAGTCTTGTCGACCTGGATGTCGTGGCGGCGCGCTCGCTGTTCGAGAGCAAGTACTGGGGGCAGCTTCACTGCCTCAAGCATGGCGCGCCGCGGCTCGCGCCGGGTGGTTCGATCACGCTGTTCTCGGGCTGGATCAGCCGCAAGCCGATGGTCGGCACGGCCACGCTGGCATCGGTCGATGCCGCGATCGAGGCGCTGGCGCGGGTCGCCGCGCTGGAGCTTGGACCGATCCGCGTGAACGCCGTCACGCCCGGCATGATCGATACGCCGCTGTGGCGCGCGCGCCTGTCGGCGCAGGCGCAGCGCGATTTCTTCGGCGAGCTGGCGCGCACGCTGCCGGTCGGGAAGGTGGGCACGGCCGACGATGTCGCGCACGCCGTGCAGTTCCTGATGGAAAACGGCTTCACGACGGGCGCGGTGCTGGACGTCGATGGTGGGCAGCGATGAGGTGAAGGGCCGGTGGCGAATGAGCTTGCCGGCGCGCGGCAGCGGGAGGCTTCGGCGCGGTCGCGGTCGTCCGCGCCGGGGTACGCTTCGCGACTTCGATGCCTGAACGCAGGCCTTCAGAGCCCGCGCAGGAACCCGAGCAAGGCCCGGTTGACCTCATTGGGCGCCTCCTGCTGCAGCCAGTGTCCCGCGCCCGCGACGATGCGCGTGTCGCGAAGCGCGGGCGCCAGCGCCGGCATCGCGGCGATGATCTCGCGCATGCCGGGGATGGCCAGCCCGGGATCATGCTCGCCGACGAGGTACAGCGCAGGCACCTCGACGGCAAGCCCCTCGAAGGTGGCCTGCTGCATCCAGTTGCGATCGAGATTGCGGTAGTAGTTCAGCCCGCCGCGAAACCCGGAGGCGCGAAAGGCCTCGACCAGGACATCGAAATCATCGGCATCGAGCCAGGCCGACGGCGCGGCAGGTTCGGGCAGGGCGTCGAGCAGCCCGGCCTCGCGCGCGATCATGCCGAAGGGGTTCGGCGTGGCGGCCTCGCGCGGGCCGGCCTGGCCCGAAGCCCAGAAATAGATCCTGCGCAGCGTCGCGGCCACGTCGCGCTCGAACTCGCGCTCCGCCAGCCCTGGCTCGGAAAAATACTGCGTGTAGAACCAGGCCTGCTCGTTGATCGGGAACAGCCGGCTCGGCGCCATCGGGGCCCGGCCCATCATCGGCACGCCGAGCGCGACCACCGCGCGAAAACGATCGGGGCGCAACTGCGCGGCCTGCCAGGCAATGGTCGCCCCCCAGTCGTTGCCGACCACCACCGCCTCGGTTTCGCCCAGCGCGTCCAATATGCCCACCAGGTCGCCGACGATCTCCAGCGTCGTGTAGCGCTCGGGATCCGCCGGGCCGTCGCTGGTGCCGTAGCCGCGCAGGTCCGGCGCGATCGCGCGGAAGCCGGCATCGGCCAGGGCGCCGAGCTGATGCCGCCAGCTGTGCGAGGTTTCGGGGAAGCCATGCAGCAGCAGGACCAGCGGGCCGCTGCCCTGGGCGGCGAGGCCGAGGCGCACGCCGTTGGTGTCGATGAAGGACCGGGTGAGGGCAGGCATGTTCGCGCTCCGGGACGGGATGGGTATCGAGGTTTGCGTAAATCGAGGTTTGCGTAAAGTCGCGTGAAATCGTAACATCAAACGTCACGAATATTCCACACCCGGATCATGCAGAGAGATACCCGGCTGGCGCGCCTGCTTCATGTGCTGATTCACATGCATCTGCGCGGCGGCACCACCACCTCGGACACGATTGCCCTGATGCTGCACACGCAGCCGTCGCTGGTCCGGCGCACCATGGCGGCATTGCGGGAGGCCGGCTACGTCGAGTCGATCGCCGGCCCGAAGGGCGGCTGGGTATTGCGCCGCGAACTCGGCGAGATGACGGTGCGCGATATCCACGAGGCGATCGCGCCCGGAAGCACGTTCGCGATCGGCCCGGCCGACGACAACCCCGCCTGCCCGGTGGAGGCGGTGGTCAACGGGATGCTCGGCGATGCGCTGGATACCGCGGAACAGGCGCTGCTGCGCCAGTTCGGGCGCGTGCGGCTTTCCGAACTGGCGCGGCGCGTGAAGGCCGCGGCGGGATGAGGGGGCTTACCAGTTCAGGCGCGAACCGCAGGTCGTCGAGTTGCCCGATTCCTGGTAGCAGTACGAATCGATATTCTTCGAATACGGCTTGACCGACAGGTTGCCGGCTTGCTCGACGTTGCGCTGCCCATGCTGCGGATACATGCCGAGCCCCGCTGCCCGTCTCTTTTCCGCGTCGCTCTTGAGCGAGTCGCGCAGATGGTCCTCGCGCAGGATCCTGTCGCGCTTGTCCAGCACGTCGTATTCCTTGAACAGGGAGGGGCGCGTTTCCCCGGCGGCAAGCGCCTGGGCGCCGGTGCCCAGCAGGACGAGGGTGGTCGCGATACGCAGCATGAACTTCTCCGATCTACCTGAAAGCGGGTATGGATCGTCAGGAGATTGAAAAGTTCAAGCGGCGAGGCAATTCCCGCCGGGCTCAGTATCATCCGTCTACCTTCGCATGCTTCGAGACAAGAGCCGATCCCGATGACGACGCCCCCGCCGCCCCCCGAGAAACGCAGGCGCAATGCCGCCGCCACGCGCCGGGCGATCCTCGCCTCGGCGCGCCTGGCCTTCGCGCGCCAGGGCTACGAGGGCGCCGGCGTGCGCGAGATCGCGGCCGGCGCCGGCGTGACGGCGATGCTGGTCAATCGCTACTTCGGTTCGAAGGAGGGTTTGTTCGCCGAGGTGCTGGCCGAGTCGATGGCGAGCACCTCGGTGGTATTGCCGGCGATCCTCGCGCGGCCCGTGTCGGGCGAGCGCGTGGCTGCCGCGCTGGTCGACATCACGGCCGTCGACGCGGTGCCGCTCGAGGGTTTCCAGATCATGATGCGCTCGGCCTCGAGCGATCGCGCCGCCGCGATCGCGCGCGAGCAGATCGAGCGTTTCCAGCTCGGCGCGATCGCGTCCCTGCTCGATGGCGCGCATGCGCCGCAACGCGCGGCGCTGGTGTTGGCCTTGATCGCCGGTTTCCAGATGATGCGGCAGATGATCGGGCTCTCGCCGCTGGCCGAGGCGGATCGGCAGGCGCTGGTCGACACGCTCGCGCCGCTGTTCGAGCGCCTGCTCGCCTGACATGCCCGTCGCGCGAGATCGATGAGGATCGCGAACGAATCGCCGAGCCCTCACAGCGAGGGCAGGGTGGCGCGGATATGTTCGGCGAAGGCCTCGACCAGCGGCGAGGGCTGGGCCTGCTCCAGCCGCAGCGTGATGCCGACCGCGGGCAGGGCCGGCAGGCCCGGATCGCCGCCGAGGATCGCCAGGTCGGGCGGCACGGCCATCTGCGTGACCACCGCGAAGGCCTGCCCCGAACGCACCAGCGCGATCAGGCCGGCCAGGCTGCTGCTCGCGTAGGCGATCCGGTAGGCGCGCCCGGCGCGCTGCAGGGCCGCGCAGGCGGCGCGATGGTCGAGCGTGTCGGGATCGGACAGCGCCAGCGGCAAGGGCTCGAAATCGGCCGGCGCGAGGCCCGGATAGCCGATCCAGACCAGCGGCTCGCGGCGGATCGGGCCGCTGCCGACCGGCTGCCCATCGGCCACCGAAACCATCGCCAGGTCGATCGCGTGCTTGGCCAGTTGCTCGTGCAGGCGCGGTGACGGCGCGCAGAACACCTCGACCTGCGCATGCGGATGCTGGATCGAGAACTGCCGCAGCAGCGGCGGCAGGAAGGTGGTGGCGTAATCCTCGGGGCAGCCGAAGCGGATCGTGCCGGACAGACCCTTGCCGGACAGATCGGCCAGCGCCTCGTCGTGCAGCCGCAGGATGCGCTGCGCATGGCCGAGCAGGCGCTCGCCGGGATGCGTGAGCACCACGCCGCGCCCGGTGCGCTGGAACAGCGGCTGCTCGACGATCTCCTCCAGGCGCCGCAACTGCTGGCTCAGCGCGGACTGGGTGCGGCCGACGCGATCGGCGGCGCGGCTCAGCGCGCGCACTTCCGCGATCGCGACGAAGCTGCGCAGCAGGTCGATATCGAGTGTCTGGCTCAAGGCAGGTTCCCCAAGATATTAGCGGATCTACTATCTGGCATTAAAACTATTAGATTCTAT
Organism: Burkholderia sp. Ax-1720; assembly: GCF_011753035.1. NCBI lineage: Bacteria > Pseudomonadati > Pseudomonadota > Betaproteobacteria > Burkholderiales > Burkholderiaceae > Burkholderia > Burkholderia sp. Ax-1720. The sequence continues at coordinate 21,412 of NZ_VWWK01000066.1, forward strand.
AAAACCAGAGCGGCCACTAGACTGCAAGCATTCGTTCACCCGGGTCCGTCGCCGCGAGGGATCCGCCAGTCCAGCCAGGAGAACCACGGTGTCCCGCAATCAAGACGAGCAGTTCTGGCAACGCGCCAGGCAGCACCTGATCCGCTACGGCGGCAGCTTCGAACCGATGATCATCGAGCGCGCGCAGGGCAGCTTCGTCTACGACGCCGACGGGCGCGCGATCCTCGATTTCACCTCCGGGCAGATGAGCGCCGTGCTCGGCCACAGCCATCCCGAGATCGTCTCGGTGATCAACGAATACGCGGGCAAGCTCGACCACCTGTTCAGCGGGATGCTGTCGCGGCCGGTGGTGGATCTCGCCACGCGCCTGGCCGAGATCACCCCGCCCGGGCTCGACCGCGCCCTGCTGCTGAGCACCGGCGCGGAATCCAACGAGGCCGCGATCCGGATGGCCAAGCTGGTCACCGGCAAGTACGAGGTGGTGGGTTTCGCGCAGTCCTGGCACGGCATGACCGGGCACGCCGCCTCGGCCACCTACAGCGCCGGGCGCAAGGGCGTGGGCCCGGCGGCGGTCGGCTCGTTCGCGATCCCCGCGCCCTTCACCTATCGCCCGCGCTTCGAGCGCGAGGGCCGCTACGACTACCTGGCCGAGCTCGACTACGCCTTCGACCTGGTCGACCGCCAGTCGAGCGGCAACCTGGCGGCCTTCATCGCCGAGCCGATCCTCAGCTCGGGCGGCATCATCGAGCTGCCGCCGGGCTACCTGGCCGCGCTCAAGCGCAAGTGCGAGGAGCGCGGCATGCTGCTGATCCTCGACGAGGCGCAGACCGGCGTGGGCCGCACCGGCACCCTGTTCGCGTTCGAGCGCGATGGCGTCACGCCCGACATCCTGACCTTGTCGAAGACGCTGGGCGCCGGGCTGCCGCTGGCGGCGGTGGTCACCTCGGCCGAGATCGAGGAGCGCGCGCACGAACGCGGCTACCTGTTCTACACCACCCACGTTTCCGATCCGCTGCCGGCCGCGGTCGGCCTGCGCGTGCTCGACGTGGTGGCGAAGGAAGGGCTGGTGGCGCGCGCCAACCAGATGGGCGAGCGCCTGCGCCACGGCCTGCTCGGGCTGATGGAGCGCTACGACTGCATCGGCGACGTGCGCGGGCGCGGGCTGCTGCTGGGCATGGAGGTGGTCAAGGATCGCCGCAGCAAGGAGCCGGCCGACGGGCTCGGCGCGAAGATCACGCGCGAATGCATGAAGCTCGGCCTGAGCATGAACATCGTGCAACTGCCGGGGATGGGCGGCGTGTTCCGGATCGCGCCGCCGCTGACGGTGAGCGAGGCGGAGGTCGACCTGGGCGTGGAACTGCTCGGCAAGGCGATCGAGCAGTCGATCTGAGGCGGGGGAGGGGCGGGGAAGGGGGCCGGCGGGCGCTTCGCGAGGAAGCGCGGCATGCTTGTCCTGCTCTGCTGCTGCAGCAGCGACTGGGAACGAACGGCGGCGCGAACCTGCATCGGCAGGCTCGCGCCGCCGTTTTTCATTCGGCGGGAGCCGCCGCCGGGGGCAGCGCGTCGATCACCGAGCCGCGTCCCGCCACGATCGGGTAGACCACGCCGGCGATCACGGCGCCGATCAGCGGCGCGGCCCAGAACAGCCACAGCTGGCCGATCGCGTCACCGCCGACGAACAGCGCCGGGCCGGTCGAGCGTGCCGGGTTCACCGAGGTGTTGGTGACGGGGATCGAGATCAGGTGGATCAGCGTCAGGCACAGGCCGATCGCGATCGGCGCGAAGCCGGCCGGCGCGCGCTTGTCGGTGGCGCCGAGGATCACGAACAGGAAGAAGGCCGTCATCACCACTTCGCAGATGAAGGCCGCGCCCAGCGAGTAATGGCCGGGCGAGCGATCGCCGAAGCCGTTGGTCGCGAAGCCGCTGCCCACCAAGTCGAAGCCGGGCTTGCCGGTGGCGATCAGGTACAGCGCGAAGGCGCCGAGCGCGCCGCCCACCACCTGCGCGACGATGTAGGGCACCAGGTCGCGAGCCGGGAAGCGGCCGGCCACGGTGAGGCCGACGCTGACGGCCGGGTTCAGGTGGCAGCCCGAGATATGGCCAATCGCGAAGGCCATGGTCAGCACGGTCAGGCCGAAGGCCAGCGCGACGCCGGCGAAGCCGATGCCCAGTTGCGGGAACGCGGCCGCGAGCACGGCCGCGCCGCAGCCGCCCAGTACCAGCCAGAAGGTGCCGAAGACTTCAGCGGCGAGTCGGTGAGACAGGTTCATGAGTTGGACTCCTCATCAGGATGGATCGATGACACCGAAACGGCCGCTGGAATCGGCCGATTTCATACTAGGTCGAGATTGTCGAAATGGATATGCCCGATTGCGGGTATCCCGGTAATTCCGGCAGGGTAAAGCCGGCATGAATCGTTTCAGACTGGTCCGAGCGGATTTTCATGCGAGTATCTGCGCTGCAATGTAAAAAACCATCAAATCGATTCAAACGATTTTTTTGCGATGCATCATCCTGTCGATTTGCCGACAGGGCGCATCGCGCTATCGCCCATCGCCCCTGTTTTTAAGGGCTTTGCGAATTTCCGGCTTGCCCGCCAGGCGTGATGCGGGTAGGGTTTCGCGATTAAACCTCGGCGATTGATTCGGACCGGTTCGAAATGCCTAATGCGGTAAACGAGTCGCGATGCCGGCAAGATACGCGATTTTTTTAGTCACGAATTCAATATGAACATATTTCACACTCTGCGGCGTATTGCGTTGGTGCAGCCGTCATCCGCTTATCCGGCGAGTTGGCCGATCGCGCTGATGCGGATTGCGACCGGCGTATTCTTTTCGGCTTCCGGTTTCAACAAGCTGGTGCTGCCGGAAAATCGCGCCGCGATGCTGCAGACCATCACCGAGGCGCAGGTGCCCTGTCCCGAGCTGATGGCGCCGTTCGTGGCGGGCTGCGAGTGCCTGTTCGGCCTGCTGCTGGCATTGGGCCTCGGTACGCGTCCGGCCGCGCTGGTGCTGTTCGCGATCAGCGGCGTCGCGCTGGCCACCGTCGGGCTTCACCAGATCCCGGCGGGGCTCGGGCCGATCGGCTGGACCAGTTGGCTGCTCTATCTGCCCGAGTCGCTGTACCTGCTGATCACGCTCACGCTGATCGTGCGCGGCGGCGAGTCCCTGAGCCTCGACGCGGTCTGGGCGCGCCGCCTGGCGCGGCGGGCCTGAGGCGCCTCACCAGCGCGGCGAACACATCGTCGGGATGCGCCTCCACGCGCTCCGCGGCCAGCAGCGCCGTCTTGTCGTCCTGCCCGCGATGCGCGCCGAGCAGCACGGTGATGATCATCGCCTTGTCGCATGCGCTGCATGCCCATGAAGTCAGGGTCGATGAACAGCTCGTCCTCGCCGTGCTCGCTAAGCATGACGAAACGATCGCCGCTAGGAATGCCGAGCGCCTCCACCAATGACTGGTTCAGCGCCTCGACGATGGCCATCTTTTGCATCGAGTTGTAGCGGCCCGCCCTCGCTTTACAATGCGTTGATATGCGCATAATATGCAGCGCAGTCCCCGCCGGCAATCCGCTCGCACCTTGTCGCGTCTCGCGAAGCGGGCGGCGGGGCAGCCGCTTCGGCGCCTGATGGGCGCGATGCGAAACCGTCTCGCGCGACGAGCGATGCCCTCCATCTCCTTCCGATCATGGACACCAGCACGAACCTCGACGGACGCTGCAACTGCCTGGCCGCGCGCAAGGCCTCGCGCTACCTGACCGCGCTCTACGACGGCGCGCTCAGCCAGGTCGGGCTGCGCGCCACCCAATTCTCGATCCTGCACAAGCTGCGCGCGGGCGGCCCGCTCGGCGTGGGCGAGCTGGCCACCGTGATGGCGATGGACCGCACCACGCTGTCGACCAACCTGAAGCCGCTCGAACGCGACGGCCTGCTGGCGATCCGTCCCGGCGAGGACGATCGCCGCCGCAAGGCGATCTCGATCACCGCGGCCGGCGAGCGCGTCTATCGCCAGGCGCTGCCGGTCTGGCAGCAGGTGCAGGATGCCTTCGAACAGTCCTATGGCGAGCAGCGCGCGGCCGGTTTGCGGCGCTCGCTCGCGGCGGTGCTGAACACCGGCTTCAGTCCCTGGGACGACGCCCCGGCGCAGCCATGAGCAGCACCGGCCGGCCCGACTTCCCGATCCCTGCCATGGACCTTGCTCCCGGCGATTCGCCCGATCTCGTCGACATCCGGCTCACGCGGCGCGGGCCGGCCGCGCCGGCCCGCGCCCGCTATCGCCGCGCCGAGGATTCGCGCGCGGCGATCCTGCAGGCCGTGGTGGACCTGGTCGAGCGCGACGGCGGCGAGCCCGTGCATGTGGATCGCATCGCCGAGCGCGCGGGCCTGCACAAGATGGCGATCTACCGGATCTTCGGCTCGCGCGCGGCCTTGCTCGACGAAGTGGCCGGGCGGCTTTGCGACGGCGAGCGCGCGCGCTGGGACGAGATCGCCGGCGCCACCGACGGCACGCCGCGCGCGGTGCTGATCGCCTTGTTCGACGACCTGGCGCGCCGCGTGCGTGCCGATGCGGCCTGCGATTGCCGGCTGGCTCGGCTGACCTCGCAGGGCGAGGCCCTGCCCGCCGCCGGCCAGCGCAGCCTGGCGCTGCGCGGCGCCTTGCGGGCCTTCCTGCATGCGCATTGCCTGGCCTCGGGCGCGGCCGAGCCCGGGCGCATGACCGATGCGCTGCTGCTGGTCTGGCAGGGGGCGGTATCGCCGCGCTGGACCGACGAGGAAGTGGCGGCGCTTTGCGACGGGCTGCCCGCCGTGGTGGACGGCGTGATCCGCGGCCACATGCCGGCCGCGGCCGGCGCCGCATCGCCCATCTAGACCTGCAAATGAAACGGGGCGGCAAGCCTGGCTTGCCGCCCCGTGCGATGTCGAACCCGGTGGAAGACGGATTCGATCTCAGCCGTGCGTGGTCGTCTTCACGTCGACGCTGGCCTTGATGGCGTTCGAATACGGGCAGATGGTGTGGGTGGTCTCGACCAGCTTCTTCGCGTCGGCCTCGTCGAGGCCGGGCAGGTAGACGTCGAGTTCGGCGGTGATGCCGTAGCCGCCTTCCGAGCGCGGACCCATGCCGATGGTCGCCTTGACGGTCGAGCCATCCGGCACCTTGATCTTGGTCTGCTGGGCCGCGACGCGCATCGCGCCGAGGTAGCAGGCCGAATAACCGAGCGCGAACAGCTTCTCGGGGTTGGCGCCGTCGCCGCCCGGGCCGCCCAGTTCCTTCGGGACCGTGAGCTGCAGCGACATCGTGCCGTCGGCGAGCTCGGTCTTGCCGTCGCGGCCGCCGCCGGTTGCCGTGGCGGAGGTCTTGTATTTCGCATCAACTGACATGGGGTGCTCCTGTATCGAGTTGGCAGGAAAAGCGCTGCCCATGTTAGGCGGCGCCGGGGCTTTCGTCCAGCCGGCTCGGCAGCGGCATCGCGTGCCATGCCGCGGAGCCGCGCCGCGGCTGGCCGAGCGATCCCGACCTAGCAACGCGCGGGCCCGTCGGCGCCCGCGATGCGTCGCGACGGGCCTTGCCGATTCCACCCGGCATGCGCGCCTTCGCGCCGCCCACCTCGACCGCTCAGGCCTCCAGCTCCATCGGCACCTCCAGCCCCACCTTCACGCGGCCCATGCTGACCAGCGTCTTGAAGCGCCGGACGTTGTTGTTCGAGAAGAACAGCCGCCGCGTCAGCTCGTTGTACTGCTCCATGTGCCTGACGGCGACGATCAGCACGAAATCCCATTCGCCCGCCACGTAGTAGCACTGCTGGATCTGCGGGCACTGCGCGAAGCTGCGCTTCATCGCGTCGAGCAGGTCGATCTGCTCGCTCTCCACCTCGACGTTCACCACGATCGTGAGCGGGTGCTCGGCCTTCTCGGGCGCGACCACGGCCGTGTAGCGCTCGATCACGCCTTCCTCGGCCAGGCGGCGCAGGCGTCGGTTGACCGCCGCCGTGGACAGGTTCACGCGCGCGCCCAGCTCGTTCTGCGGGGTTTGCGCGTCGCGCTGGATCTCGGCCAGCAGCTTGCGGTCGTAGGTGTCGAGGGGCGTGGTCATGAGGATGTCGGGGGCGGATGAACGCGGAATCGATAAAAAATTGCGTCAGGCAGCATAACAACGAGACAGGATTCGCGTCACGGCGAAATATTATTTACCCGATCCGAATCCGCTTCCCGGGAGCCCCATCCATGCTGTTCGCCAATCCGAACGCCTGCTTCACCCCCTATCCTGACGCGCTGCGTCGCATCCTCGATATCGACACGGCCCGCCAGAGCGGCGCCTGGCTCGTGCACTGGCCGCTGATCGAGCGGGGCGCGACACCGCTCTGGAACCTGCCCGGCGCCGCGGCGCGCTTCGGCATCGCCGCGCTGGCCGTCAAGGACGAGTCGCTGCGTTCGCCGCTCGGCAGCTTCAAGGCGCTGGGCGCGCCGGTCGCGCTGCTGCGCCTCGCGCTGCGCCTGATGCCCGAGGCGCGCTTCGAGCCGCAGGCGCTGTTCGCCGGCCGCCATGCCGAGGAGCTTGCCGCGCTGACCGTGATCAGCGCCACCGACGGCAATCACGGCACGGCGCTCGCGGCCGCGGCGCAATCGCTCGGCTGCGCCTGCGTGATCGTGCTGCATGCGCGGGTCAGTGCCGAGCGCGAGCGGGCGATCGCCGCTCATGGCGCGCGCATCGTGCGGATCGCCGGCAACTACGACGAATCGGTCGAGCACGCGGCGCGGCTCGCGCGCGAGCAGGGCTGGCATGTGGTGTCCGATACCTCGTATGAAGGCTACGAGGCGATTCCGCGCGACGTAATGCAGGGTTACGGCGTGATCGCGGCCGAGCTGCTCGCGCAGGCCGCCGGGCAGCCGCCCTTCACGCACGTGATCCTGCAAGGCGGCGTGGGCGGCCTGGCGGCCGGCATCGCCAGCTATCTGTGGGAGCATTTCGGCGCGAGCCGCCCGCGTTTCCTGGTGGTCGAGCCAGCCCAGGCCGATTGCCTCTACCAGAGCGCCATCGCCGGCCGCGCGGCGAAGGCTTCCGGCAGCGTCGATTCGGTGATGGCGGGGCTGGCCTGCGGCGAGGCTTCGCCGCTCGCCTGGCGCATCCTGCAGCCCTGCATCGACGCGTTCCTCACCATCGACGATGCCGACGCGACGCTCGCGATGCGCGCGCTGGCGGCCGGCGCGGATGGCGACGTGCCGGTGCTGGCCGGCGAATCGGGCGCGGCCGGCCACGCGGGGCTGGCGGTGCTGATGCGCGATCGCGCGCTGGCCGCGCGCGCCGGGCTCGACGCGAATTCTCGCGTACTGCTGATCAATACCGAGGGCGCGACCGCGCCGGGCGTCTACGCCTCCTTGACGGGCGAGGCCGCCGAGGCCGTGATCGCGCGCCGGCGGGCCTGGCTCGACGATGCGGCGCGCCTGCCGCTCGACGCATAAGGCGCGGCGGCGCATCGATCACCGGAAAGTCATTGAAGATAGCCAGGACAAGGAACATGGAAAGCTCCCTGCAGGACAAGCTGGCCGGCTGGCGCCGGCAGTTTCATCAATACCCGGAAACGGGCTTCGAGGAGGTCCGCACCTCGGACACGGTGGCGCGCATCCTGGGCGCGCTCGGGCTGGAGGTGCATCGCGGCATCGGCGGCACGGGGCTGGTGGCGAACCTGCGGGCCGGCCGCGGCGAGCGCGCGATCGCGATCCGCGCCGAGATGGATGCGCTGAACATCGTCGAGCAGGCGCCGGGCCGTGCCCATGCCTCGTGCGTGCCGGGCAAGATGCACGCCTGCGGCCACGACGGCCATATGTCGATGGTGCTCGGCGCGGCGCAACTGCTGGCCGAGCGGCGCGACTTCGACGGCATCGTGCGCTTCGTGTTCCAGCCGGCCGAGGAACACGGGCGCGGCGCCAAGGCGATGATGGCCGACGGCCTGTTCGAGCGCTTTCCGGTGGAGGCGATCTTCGGCGCGCACAACATGCCGGGCATGCCGGCCGGCAGCTTCGCGACGCGCGCCGGCGGCATCATGGCCAGCGAGGACAACTTCGTGATCGAGATACGCGGGCGCGGCACGCACGCGGCGCGCCCGCAGATGGGCATCGATCCGATCGTGATCGCCTCGCAGATCGTGCTGGCGCTGCAGACCATCGTCTCGCGCAATCTCGATCCGGGGCTGCAGGCCGTGGTGTCCTGCACCGAGTTCATCACCGACGGGCTGCGCAACGTAATCCCGTCGACGGTCACCATCAAGGGCGATACGCGCAGCTACGCGCCCGAGGTGCAGGCCATGCTGGCCAGGCGCATGCGCGAGATCAGCGAGGGCATCTGCGCGAGCCACGGCGCCGAATGCCGCTTCGACTACACGCACGAGTTCGCGCCGACCGTGAACCCGGCGCGATACGTGGCGCTGGCGGTGGAGGCGGCCACGCGCGTGGCCGGCGCGGCGGCCGTCGACGCGAACGTGCAGCCGATGATGATCTCCGAGGATTTCGGCGCCTTCCTGCAGGCGGTGCCGGGCAACTTCGTGTTCATCGGCAACGGCGTGACGGCTGGCGAGGGCGGCACGCCGCTGCACAATGCGTCCTACGATTTCAACGATGCGCTGCTGCCGGTCGGCGCGCGCTACTTCGCCGAGCTGGCGCGGCTCGCGCTGCCGGCCGCTTGAGCGCGTTCAGGCCGTCGCTTGCAGGGCCTCGACGGTCTGCGCGGTGCTCCACAGCGCATGCGCGATGAAGCGGAAGTTGACCAGCGCGGCCAGGTAGCCGTCGCCTTCGGGCACGCGCGGGCCGGCCGTCGCATCGCGCACCACCAGCACCTCGAAACCCTGCTCGACCAGCTCGCGCAGATGCGACTCGATGCAGAGGTTGGCGGCCATGCCGGCCAGGATCACCTGCGAGACGCCGCGCTTGCGCAACTGCAGCGCCAGGTCGTTGGTTTCGGGCCCATAGACCTTGTGCGGCGAGGCGATGATGGTCTCGCCGTCGAGAATGTAGGGCTTGTAGCGTTCGAGGAAATCGGCGCCCGAACCCTCGTAGCCCTCGAGCGTGACGGGCCCCTTGCGCTCGAACATGCCGATCGCGTGCATGGTCTTTTCCAGCGGGCCGCCGAACTGCCAGCCGTGGTCGCAGGGATAGTAGTAATGCGGCGAGACGGCCACCGGGATGCCGGCTTGCTTGGCGGTCCTGAACAGGGTTTCCAGGTGATCGACGGTGCCGTTCTCGACGATGCTCTCGCCGAAATACGGCCAGCTCACGCCGGACGGGCTGAGGAAGTCGTTCTGCGGATCGACCACCACCAGCGCGGCCTTGGTGCGGTCGAGCTGGAAGCCGGTGGGCGGCAGCGCCGGGTCGGACGGATCGGCGTAGGGCAGGGTGGAACGGGTCATGCGGGGCTCCTTCGAGCGGTGGGGATGCGGGAATGGAAACAGGCGGCTTCGAATAATAAATGACCGGTCGCTTTATTATTGGGCCAAAAAAAAGCTCACCCCAGCAGACGGGTGAGCACCACTTTTTCGAATCGCTCGCAGGCCTGGCCGTTGCGCTCGATCTTGCTGCGCATCACGGCGCCTTCGTAGGCCTCGATCAGGATCGCCGCCAGCTGGTCGGCATCGCCCGGCGCGACCTCGCCGGCCGCCTGGCCTTCGCGCAGGCAGTCGGCCAGCAGCGCCTGCCAGTGATCGAGCAGGCGCTGCGTGGTCAGGCGCGCCTGCTCGTTGGTGGCGGACAGCTCCAGCGAGAGATTGCCGATCAGGCAGCCCAGCGCGAAGCCGGCCTCGCGATGATCGTCGGACAGCAGGCGGAAGAACTTGCGGATGCGCGCGACCGGCCGGGCCCGGCCCTCGCGCAGCACGGCCGAGTGGCGTGCCACGATCGACTCCCAATAGGCCTCGAGGATCTCGCCCGCGAAGGCTTCCTTGCTGTCGAAGTAGTTGTAGAACGAGCCCTTCGGCACGCTGGCCGCCTCGGCGATGTCCTGCACCGCGCAGCCGTTGAAGCCGAGTTCATGCACCACGCGGCGGCCGGTGGAGATCAGGCGCAGACGGACTTCAGGGTTGGGCGGACGCGGCATGGACGATGTCCCCGGTTGGCAGGATGCGTAGCAAGATAACCGGTCATCTATTAACTGTCAATCGAGGCGCGTGGCGCTCAGGCCAGCCGGAATACCGACACGGCCGAACGCAGCCTGCCCGCCTGTTCGTCCAGCGAGGTGGCCGCGGCGGCTGCCTGCTCGACCAGGGCCGCGTTCTGCTGCGTGACCTCGTCCATCTGCGTCACCGCGCGGCCCACCTGGTCGATGCCGGTGCTCTGCTCGACCGAGGCGGCCGAGATCTCGCCGATGATGTCGGCCACCTGCCCGATCGAGCGGTCGATCTCGCTCATCCGTTCGCCGGCCAGCTGCACCAGCCGGTTGCCGTCGCCGACCTGGTCCACCGACACCTGGATCAGCTCCTTGATGTCCTTCGCGGCCGAGGCGCTGCGTTGCGCGAGCGAGCGCACCTCGGCGGCCACCACCGCGAAGCCGCGGCCTTCCTCGCCGGCGCGCGCCGCCTCGACGGCCGCGTTGAGCGCGAGGATGTTGGTCTGGAACGCGATGCTCTCGATCACCGAGGTGATGTCGGCGATTCGTGAGGATTGCTCGGCGATGCTCGACATCGTATCGACCACCTGGCGCACCGCCTCGCCGCCGCGCGAGGTGGCTTCGGTGGCGCTGCCCACCAGGCCGTTGGCCTGCTGCGCGTTGTCGGCGTTCTGCTTCACGGTGCCGGTGATCTGCTCCATGCTGGCGGCCGTTTCCTGCAGCGAGGCGGCCTGCTGCTCGGTGCGCTGCGAGAGGTCGATATTGCCCTGGGCGATCTCGCCGGCGCCGTGCGCGATGGCGTGGCTGGCGGACTGGATCTCGGCGATCATCGCCGCCAGGCGCGTGCGCATCTGCGCGAGCTCGGCGATCAGGCTGCCGGGCGCGGCGCGCGAGGCATCGAACTCGAGATGCAACCGGCCGTTGGCGATGTGGGTGGCGATCTCGGTGGCATGGGCCGGCTCGCCGCCGAGCGTGCGGCGCACGCTGCGCACCATGGCCAGCGCGATCGCCGAGACGACCACCGCGATCGCCACCGCGATACCGGCCAGGATCGCCGCGAGACGGTAGAACACCTGGTCGATCCGGTCGTAGAAGAAGCCGGTGCCGATCAGCCAGTTCCACTCGGGAATCCGCACCACGCCCTGCAGCTTCGGTACCGGCTGCGCATCGCCGGGGCGCTTGAGCAGCAGGTCGACGAAGGCCACGTGCGAGCGGGCCAGCTGGGCATCGTATTCCTCGCGATCGGTCCTGCCGCTGGCGGTCGGGTTGTCGATCACGCGCTTGTCGCGCAGCGCCGGGTTCGGGTGAACGATATTGATGTTCTCGGCGTTCTTGACCCAGAAATAGCTGTCCTCGTCGTTGAGCCGGGCGACCGCCTCCTTGGCCTGCTGTTGCGCTTGCTCGAGCGTGAGTTCGCCGCGCGCCTGGCGCTCGCGGTAGACGTTCACCGCGTGCTCGGCCTTCGACAGCAGGGTCGCGATCTCGTCGCGGCGGCTGTCGATCAGTTCGCCGCGCATCATGGTCAGCGCGGTGGCGGCCAACAGGACGATACCGAGCAATGCCGTGACGACGAGCACCGTCAGTTTGGTGGACAACTTCATGCTTGAGGCCTTGAACGATGATGGATGGAATCGTCGTTTTAACGGCCTGCCGGCCGCCCACTTTAGGGCGTGCCGATGCATTCGATGCGCAGGAATGTGCGGGAAAACGCAGCTTTGTAAGCTGGTGCTTGCGTTGGCGCGCGCGATTCGTGCAAGCGTGCCCGAGGCCGCGGCGTCGATCCCGCTTCGATGACGGACGCGCGGCCGCCGACGGCACGGGGCTTCGCGCCGATCGGTTGCGCGTGCAATCAAACGGATTGCTGAGGCGGAGCGCGAAGCCGTTGAGCGGCGCTCATCGCGCCGCGTAAGCTTCACGTCATATTGATATGCGTATTACGGGCCCGGGCGCGCGTCCTCGATGTTGCGCCCATTCCGATAAACATCGAGCAGCGCCTCGATCGGGTGGCGCAGGCGCTTGCCGCTGATGCGCGCCACCTGGCAGCGGCAGGAATAACCGGTGGCGAGCAGTTCGTCGTCGTCCGCCTCGACATGACGCGCCCAGGACTGCCCGAAGATACGCTCGGAGGTTTCGCGATTGCGCGCCTCGTGCCCGTAGGTGCCCGACATCCCGCAGCAACCGCTGGCGGGCATCCGCAGCGCGAGACCCGCGGCCTCGAACACCGGCTGCCACAGCGCGCTGGCGGCGCCGGCATTGGTGCGCTCGGTGCAATGCGGCAGCAGGCGGAAGGCGCGCGGCGGCAACTCGGCCGGTCGCGGTCGCGCCCGCAGCACCGCCGCCAACCATTCCTGGGGCAGCAGCACCTCGGGCAGCGTGCCGATGCCGGGCAGCTTGCGATATTCCTGCCGATAGACGAGCGTCATGGCCGGATCGAGGCCGACCAGGGCGATGCCGCTCGCGGCCAGCGCGGCCAGGCTCGCCGCGTTGCGCCGGGCGGCGCGCGCGAAGGCGGGCAGGAAGCCCTGCACGTGCAGCGGCTTGCCGTTCGGCAGGAAGGGCGCGACGAACACGCGATAACCGAGGCGCTCGGCCAGCGCGAGCCAGGCGGCCGCGACCGGCGTTTCGAAATAGCGTGTGAAGGCGTCCTGCACCACGATCACGCTGCGCGCGCGCTCGGCCGCCGACAGTTTCGCGAGCCGTGCCGGCGTGGCGGGCTCGGCGCCGGCCGCGCGCAG
>NZ_VWWK01000067.1:0-33879 GCF_011753035.1 Burkholderia sp. Ax-1720
ACGGCCGCCGCGTGCGCGGCGAGGCCGTCGCCGCGCGCGGCCAGCCAGGGCTCGAGCGGCGCCAGCCAGGCACGCAGCACCAGCAGGTGGGAAAGGTAATCGGAAAGCGTGGGGGACGGCGCCGCGAGCGGCATCAGGCCGTGCAGCAGCTCATGCTGCTCGCCGGTGGCCTCGCGCAGCCGCGCCAGCACCGGCGGCGTCGCCTGCATGGCGGGCGCTGCCGCGCGCCCGGCCATGGAGGTGGACGGCGACGCCTCGTGGGCATCGGCCGGTCGAATCTCGTCCAGCATCGGAATGGGTTCCTCGGTTGGCTCCGCCGCGCGCGGCAGGAAGGCGGCGGATCGTGCCGGAGCGGCGCCGGATGGACTCGGCACCGCCGACAGTTCCGCGACTATCGCATGACAGCGACATCGGCGCACGCATTTTGATGCACTACCCGCCGCGCTCAGTCGGCCCCTTCGCCGAGCCGGCGCCGGATCATGCCGTGCAGCGTATCGAAGGACAGCGGCTTGCGCGCGGTCTCGACCTGGGCGCCGGGCGGCACCGGGATCTCGACCGCCGCGCTGCAGAGGATCACCGGGATCCGGCGCCAGTCGGGCTCGCGCGCCAGCGCCGCGCACAGCTCGGCGCCCGTCATCACCGGCATCATGTAGTCGGTCACGATCAGGTCCGGCAGGGTTTCCCTCACGCGGTCGAGCGCGATCGCGCCGTTCGACGCCGTGATCACCGCATAGCCGCACTGCTCCAGCAGCAGACGCCAGACGGTCAGCATGTCGAACTCGTCGTCCACGATCAGGATGGTCTTCATCAGCAACTAGCCGTCCGTCATCGGCCGATGCAGCATGGTCGTCAGCCCTTGCGCCGACAGCAGCCCCGCCGCGCCGATCGCATTCGGCGTGACGTCGAGCCCGTCGGACTTGATGACCAGCTCGCGCAGCGAGGTGTCGTGCGCGCTCTCGCGCTGCTTGACCACCGACACCATGCGACGCAGGCGGCCATCGGCTTCCACGTAGCGCAGCAGGATCAGGTTCTCGGTCAGCGCCGACAGGCGCATGCCCTTGCCGTGCGAGGGATCCGCATAGAGCGGCAGTTCCTCGGTCAGCATGGTGGTGATGCCCGAGTCGCGCAGCGCATGCGTGAAGGCATTGAGGAACAGCCCGAAACGCGCGGGCCGCAATGCCGAATCGCGGAAGCCCTCCATGCCGTCGATCACCAGCCGCGAGGCGCCGAGCCGGCGGATCAGCGCGAGCGTGGTGGCGGCCAGCTCGTCCACCTCGAGCTCGACGGCGGGCTGCCACTGCATGGTGAGGCGACCGTCGGCGAAGCCCTCGCGCAGCCGGATGCCGACCGCCTCGGCCTTGCCGATCAGGCGCTGCGGCGATTCGTAGAAGCCCAGGTAGACCACCTTCTCGCCGCGCGCGATGCCGGCCTGCAGGAACTGCAGCGCGAGCAGGGTCTTGCCGACCCCGGCCGGCCCGATCACGGTGGTGGTCGAGCCGCGCACGAAGCCGCCGCCGATCAGGTGATCGAGGTGCGGCAGGCCGGTGTCGAGCCGCTGGCGCAGGTCGCGCTCGTCCTCGAGGTTGGCGTAGCGCGCCTCCAGGCGCGGGTACATGGCGTGGCCGCTGGCGGTGATGCGGAAGAAGTGCTTGCCGAGCAGATGGTTGCGCGCGCGCATCTTGTGGACCTCGATCTCGCGTGCGCGGCGCATGCCGTCGCTGTAGCGGTTCAGCTCGATCAGGCCGTCCACCAGGGTGTGCTCGGGATGCGGTTCGTTGCCCGAGAGCGGCGCGAGCAGCAGCGTGGTGCAGTCCATCGCCGCCACCAGCGCATTGAGCTCGTGGATGAACTTCGACAGCGAGAGCTCGGTCTCGCTGAATTCGCGCGCGCTGCGGAAGCCGTCGATGATCAACAGGCCCGGGCGGTAGTTCGCCAGGCTCGCGGCGATCAGCTTCAGGAAGCCGTCCAGGCCGTCCTTCATCAGCTCGTGGTAGCCGGACACGAACATCATCTGCTGCGCCACGGCGGACTGGTCGAAGAACTCGAGCCCGCGCAGATGGCCGAGCAGCTTGTCGTGCGATTCGGCGATCAGCGTCATGTAGAGCACGCGCTCGCCCTGGCGCACGCGGTGAAAGCCGATCTGGCTCGACAGGATGGTCTTGCCCGCGCCGGCCATGCCCTCGATCAGGTAGAGGCCGCCGCGGACGAAACCCCCGCCGAGGATCTCGTCGAGACCCGGCACGCCCGTCTCGACGTTGTCGGGCAGCCGCGCTTCGGACGGCGAGCTCGGCTTCGGGTCGGGCGCCGGATGTTGGGGCGCGGAGTCTTCCTGGGTCATGTTCAGTCGTTCAGATGTCGGTGGCCGGTCCCGGCGGACCGGGCGCAATGCCGTCCGTGACGGGCGGCTCGGTTTTCGCGATTCTAACGTGAGCGACCGACGGCGCCCCGCATATCGTCACGACAGATCATGATGAAACGGAGCAAATGCCGGGCCCGCTCACGGCGGCGAGGAGAAAGGAGGCGGTGGATGCGCGCGGCGCATGCATGGCGACGCGCGGGCGGGTCGTATCACGCCGCCCGTGCATGCATTCGCGGCCGTGACGCGATCGAAGGCGCCACCGTGCGCCGTGTGCCGGGCATGGCGGGCCGCGAAGGCGCGAGGCTCAGGCGGCGGCCATCACCGCGGCGACCTGCGGCAGCCGGACCATCTTGGTCCAGACCGGCAGCGGCATCGCCTCGATCACCGCGGTGGCCACCGCGCGGGCCGCCTCGATGCTCGGCTCGAGGATGCGCCGCAGGCCGCGCCCGGTCTCGACGTCCGAGACGGTGTAGCGCGGATGGCTGTCCGGCGCGAACAGCGGCGAGCGATGCACGGCCCAGGTCCGGCCGCGGCACTCGAAGGGCGTGCCGATGGTCTCGATCCAGCTGCCGTTCAGGGCGAGATGGAACACGATGCCGTCGACGCGGCGCGGGGCGTCCGGCCGCGGGCCGGACATCGGCGTTTTTTCATACATGGACGAACCTCGAATCGGAAAGCGGTGCAGGGCCGGCCGCGCCCGCGAGCGGGCCGGACGATGCGTTTTTTCAATGCGATTGCAGAAACCGGGGCACCTCAGGCGGCCTGCGACCGCTGCGCCGGAATCGGCGAGCGCCCGGTGAAGACGTGGTGGTGCAGCTCCGCCTGGGCATCGGCGTAGCGATGCGCGGGCAGCGCGACCAGGCGCGCGTCGTAGTCGGTCACGATGCGCTCCAGGTCGCCGCGCTCGTGCTCGTGCAGCAATACCGGCGCGCCCTCGCTGAGGCGCGCGTAACACTGCTCGAGGGTGCGCTCGGCACGCGAGAACAGCGCCTGGTCGGCCTCGCGGGCGCTGCCCGCCTGCGACGGCGCGCGCAGCAGGTAGGCGATCTGGATCGTGCTAAGCAGCAGCGCCAATTGCTCCGGGCTCGCCCGGGCCGCGCGCAGCGCAGCCAGCGCGAGATGGTGGCGCAACTGCATCCGCCGCAGGTAGTCGGCCGGCAGCGGCAGCAATTGCGCCTTGCTCAGTTGACGTCGTTTCATGCCGCCCGCGCCTCAGGCCGCGCGCCGGCCGGGCGCGACCGCCAGCGTGGCGATGCGCGCGGCCAGCGCGATCACCGTGTTGGCCGCGCCGGTCTCGAACGGCGTCAGGCGCAGCCTGGCCGCCTGCAGCTCGGTGATCGGCACCAGCCCGTGCACGTTCGCGTAGGCGGCCACCACCGCCCACATCTCCGTGTCGGCCCAGGCGTCGGCGGGCAGGTTCAGGGCCATCAGGCCGGCCGCGACCAGCGCGCGGTAGTCGCGCTCCTCGCGCACCGGCGCGATCGAAAGCGGCAGGCTGATCTCGAAGCCGGCGCGCGCGAGCGCCGCCAGCGTGTCTTGTGCGGTCTGGGTCGGAATCATCATCGGATGTCCTGCGGAATCAGGGGAGCCCCGGCCGGGCCGGACGAGGCATCGAAAGTACGGCCAAGGTGCGGGACCACGGTGTCAGGCCGGCGGCCTCACGGTCAGGTACACCCAGCCCAGGTAGGCGCCGGTCGCCCCGCCCGTGACCAGCAGCGTGGCCAGCGTCCAGGACACCACCGAGCCGGCGAACCAGGCCTGGTAGGCGCCCCAGGCAGACAGCACGTACAGCAGCGCCGCGTAGACCACCGCGCGCATCAGCCGGACCATCGTCTGCGCGCGGCGCACCGGGCCGTCGAGCGGGCTGCGCACCGCCACGCGAAGGGCGTCCCACATCGACCAGCAGACCATCGCGAACAGCGCGACGACTACCAACCTGACGAATTGAATCTCGTTCATTGGTCTTTTCCTTGTTGTAAAAATTACAATTCAAGCCAGCACCTTGGTAAATCGGCATGTCGCATGCCGGCTGTCGAAGCGCTTCCCGCTTGGCACGGCGGGCGATCGGCTCCGATCGGCGCAGGGAATGGGCAAGAATCGGGCCAGTCCCGGGGGACGGCCCGTGGGCAAGGAAAACGCAGGAGGATCGGCGGCCCGGGCGAGCGGAAACGGCAGGTGGGGGACTCGTGATGGCCGCCGTCTTCCCGCCCTTGAAAAACCGCTTGCCTGCCGCGGCCGCCAGCACATATGATGCACGTCATATTACGAGCATCATATGAACTCGCCGGATGAACCCGATGAAGAAATCAGCCCATAGCCTGCGCAAGGAAGCCTCGCGCGAGCGGATCCTCGAGGTCGGCAGTCGCGCGGTGCGGCGCGCCGGTTTCCACGGCGTTGGCATCGCCGAGGTGATGAAGGAAGCCGGCCTCACCCACGGCGGCTTCTACGCGCACTTCGCCTCGCGCGACGCGCTGCTGTGCGCGGCCGTCGAGCACGCCGCCGCCGACAGCATGCTGACCATGGACGCGCATGCGGCGCGGCTGGTGGCGGCCGGCCTGAGCCCGTTCCAGGCAATGGTCGAAACCTACCTGTATCCCGGCGTGATCGGCGATCGCGAGCGCGGCTGCGCGATGGCCGCGCTGGCCTCCGAGATACCGGCGCAATCGGGCGACGTGGTGGAGGCCTCGCGCGAGGTGGCGCGCCGGCTCCAGCGCCATGTGCTGCGGGCGCTGCCGCCCGGCTACCCCGACGACACCGCCTGGTCGATCACCGGCACCATGCTCGGCGCGCTGCAACTGGCGCGCGCGCTCGGCGACAACGAGGAAGGCCGCGCCGTGCTGGCGGCCGCCAAACGCGAACTGCTGGCGCGCTACGCGCCGGCCTGAGCTCACGCCCCGGCCGGCCTGGATCGCCACCGGGGCTTTTTTCCGATCCGAAATATGACGATCGTCATATCAACCCAAGGCGCGCTGCGCGCAAGGATGCTTCCATGAAACTCGAAGGTTCCGTCGTCTTCATCACCGGGGCGAATCGCGGCCTCGGCCTCGAACTCGCGAAACAGGCGCTGGCGCGCGGCGCCGCCAAGGTCTACGCCGCCGCGCGCGACCCGGCCACGGTGACCCTGCCCGGCGTGATCCCGATCCAGCTCGACGTGACCCGGCCGGAACAGGCCGAGGCCGCCGCGCGGGAATGCGGCGACGTCACCGTGCTGATCAACAACGCCGGGATCGGCCGGCTCGGCAGCCTGCTGTCCGACGAAGGTTTGCCGGTGCTGCGCGAGCAGCTCGAGACCAACCTGATCGGCGTGCTGAACGTGACGCGCGCCTTCGCCGGCGTGCTCGGCCGCAACGGCGGCGGCGCGCTGCTCAACATGCTGTCGATCCTGAGCTGGGCGAACTCGCCGATGATCGCCGGCTACGCCGTCAGCAAGGCGGCCGCCTGGGCGCTGACCAACGGCCTGCGCAACGAGCTGCGCGAGCAGGGCACGCTGGTGACGGGTTTCCACGCCAGCTACATCGACACCGACATGATTCGCCAGTTCGACGTGCCAAAGGCGCGCCCCGAGGACGTGGTGCGCACCACGCTCGACGCGCTCGAGGCCGGCGAGGAGGAAGTGCTGGTGGACGAGATCACGCGCCAGGTCAAGCAGGGCCTGTCCTCCGGCATCTACCTGCAGGGCCCGCGGGCCGGCTGATCCCGCGCTCCCGGCGCAACCGGCGGCAGGCGACGCCTGCCGCTGCCGGCCATCCGGGCCGGGCGCCGCGCTTGCGCGCCTGCCCCGCCCCATCCTTCCCGGCGCGATATCGAGCGCGCCGAACCTGCCGCGCCCACCCGGGCGCCCCCGGCCCTCTCCCGCCTTCGCGGCCCCCGCCGCGCCTTGACGTTTTTTTCACTCCCGCCCCTGGAATATTCGCGTCGATCCGGTGTTACTCCGGATGCGGCCCGCCATGGCGGCGCCGCACACCACACGCGGCACCGACAAAACAACGATATCCACCCCATGAAAGCGATCTATTCGGAACTGAAGCGCGTCCAGATGCGGCCCACCGCGGCGCGCGTGGCGGTTCTCAAGCTGTTCCACGACGAGCCGGCCGCGCACTACACGGTCGACCAGGTGTTCCAGGCGCTCAGCGGCGAGATGAACTACAGCCTGTCGAGCATCTACCGGGCGCTGGCCAACCTGCAGGAAGCCTCGCTGATCGTCGGCTCCTCGGTCGGCTCGGCCAAGCTGGTCTACGAGCTCAATCGCGGCGAGCAGCACATCCACCTGGTCTGCACGCGCTGCGAGACGATCCGCGACCTGCGCGATCCCGAGTTCGAGCGCCAGCAGGCGAGGCTCGCGGCCGCGCACGGCTTCCATTACCAGGCGTATCGGCATGTGCTGTTCGGGGTCTGCGCCGACTGCGAGCCGGCGCAGAACGCTGCCGTGCATTGAGGGGCCGGCCCGGCCTCGCGGGCGGCAACCGGCTCGAGCGCGCCCGCGGCACCAAGGGGCGCCGGGCGTCTCGATCTAGCTGCCGCTCAGGGTACGCAGCTCGCCGCTGAACAGCCCCTTGAGCGTACGCAGCAGCAAGCCGGCGATGACCAGGCTGGTCACGCCCAGCAGCAGCCAGGCGACGCCGTTCGTGAAAGCCCCGGGGCTGGCGCCGGCGTAGCGCAGCGCGCAGATCGCGGAGGCGGCCAGCGGAAAGCTGACCGCCCACCAGGACACGCGAAACGGGCAGCAGGCCGCCAGATGGCGCATCTGCGCGGCCAGCACGGCGAGCATGAACAGGCTCAGCATGTAGAGGGCGGTGGCGAACAGGTCGTGCTGGCCGGTCACGGTCGTGTAGGCCGAGTAGCCGACCGCGAACGGCGCGACCAGGATCATCAGCGAAGGACGCATCGCGTCGGGCATCGGCGCCTCGAACAGCAGGCGCGAGAAGATCAGCGTGAACAGCGGGATCGCGAAGAACAGCCCGACCGCCAGGGCGAACACGCCGAGCCCCGAGGCGGCGGGCAGGCCCAGCGCCGGCATCGCCAGCGGCAGGTCGAGCAGCCCGACCACGGGAATGATCCAGGCCGGCGTGGCATGCGCGGCGTGCTGGCGATCGCTCATCCAGCGGCCGACGATATGCCAGGCGAACAGCATCATGCCGGCTGCCCCCACCACCCACATGCCGAACGCGAGCGCGCGATCGAGGCGCACCAGCACGATGGGCAGCAGCAAGAGGCTGATCCAGACGGTGCCGAACAGGCTGCCGGCCACCGGATGTCGAAACTCCGTCATCACGGCGGCCCGCGCGCTCAGGCATTTCCAGCCGTAACCGAACAGCAGCGCGACGAACACCACGATCGCGAGGAACCCGACGAGATCGGCGATCGCCCCCGGCACGCCGTACAGGCGGGCGGCCTCGCGCCACGCGACGGCGAGCCCGACCAGGCCCATCACCGAGCCGAACAGGCTCACCGGCAGGTAGTCGAGCTGCGAGGGCGTCTTGACTACCTGGCTTGCTGTGTCTCCCATGGCTTGCCTTTATCGTATCGAGTGAGGGATGCGGGACCGTGCCGGCCTGGCGCGGCCGGCGTCACTCGAACTCTACCGGGGAAGGATGACAGGCGAAACCGTGTCGCGCGGGCCGGCGCCGCCCATCCCGCGCGGCGCCGGGGCTTCGGTTCGAGCCTCAGGCCTCGTGGCTGACCTCGGCCACCAGCATGTAGCCCTCGTTGCGCACGGTGCGGATCAGCATGGCCTTCCGGGCATCGTCGCCGAGCGTCTGGCGCAGCCGGCTCACGCACACGTCGATCGAGCGATCGAGCGGCGTGAGCCCCTTGTCGAACACGCGGTCGAGCAGGAATTCGCGCGACAGCGGCCGGTTCGGATGATCGAGCAGGGTGCGCAGCGTGCGGTAGTCGGAGCCGCCGAGCGAAACCACCAGGCCCTCGGGCGACAGCAACTGCTTCATGCGCGTATCGAGCCGCCAGCCGGCGAAGCCGATCCAGGCGCTGGCCTCGCCGCCGCGCGCGCCGCCGCCCGGCACGGCGCGCGTGCGGCGCAGCACCACCTTGATCTTGGCGACCAGCTCGCGCGGGTCGAAGGGCTTGGGCAGGTAGTCGTCGGCGCCCATCTCGAGCCCGAGGATCCGGTCGAGCAGGCCGCCGCGCGCGGACAGGATGATGATCGGCACGCCCTGCTCGCGACGCAGGTCGCGCGTCAGGTCCAGGCCGTCCTCGCCGTCGAGCATCAGGTCCAGCACCACCAGGTCGATGCTGGCGCGCCGCAGGATCTGCTTCATCTGGGCACCGTCGGCGGCCACCTGGACCTGGTAGCCCATCTCGCGCAGGTAGTCCTGCAGCAGTTGCCGGATGTGAGGGTCGTCGTCGACGACCAGGATGTGATCCATCGCCATGTTCGGGGAAAGGCACCTGCTGGAAAAGCGCCGGTATCGCGCCAACGCAATCCATTACAAAAAGGCCCGGCGTCAACACAACGCCATTACAAACGGCCTTTAGAGTCTCGCGCTGTAAATAAAAATCGTTCGTGTTTCGCGAATATATCACGCCATTTTTGCCGCTCGCGAGGCAACAGCGGCGCGTTTCGCGACGCCCGCGCAAGCGGCTCGCGCGGCGGTTCCGACCACGCGGACGAGATGCCCAGGCCGGCACGCGGCCCCCTTTTCCTTCCGACGACAGACATCGATGAAGCAGACGACTTTCGCAGTCGCCGCGTGCGCGGCCCTGAGCACCTGCGGCGCCCATGCGCAGAGCAGCGTTTCGCTGTACGGCGTGATCGACGCCGGGCTGGTCTATACCAGCAACGCGGCCGGCAGCAAGCAGTTCCAGGCCGCCAGCGGCACGGTGACCGGCAGCCACTGGGGCATCGCCGGCCGCGAGGACCTGGGCGGCGGCACCGCGGCGATCTTCGCGCTCGAGAACGGCTTCAGCGTGATGAACGGCTCGCTGCGCCAGGGCGGGCGCCTGTTCGGCTACCAGTCGTGGGCGGGCCTGGCCAATCGCGACGCCGGCACGCTGACGGTGGGCCGCCAGTACGACTCGGTGGTCGACTATCTCGCGCCGCTGAGCTTCACCGGCCATCATCCGGGCGGCAACAACCTGTCGGCGCATCCCTACGACAACGACAACCTCAACAACTCGTTTCGCGTCAACAACGCGATCAAGTATGCGAGCCCGGATTTCCACGGCCTGACGTTCGGCACGCTCTACGCGTTCTCGAACGAGGCCGGCGGCTTCGACGACAACCGGCTCTACAGCGCCGGCGCCTCCTACCACCAGGGGCCGTTGACGGTGGCGGCCGGCTACCTGCAGGCCAACAACGGCGGCAGCGCCAACACCAACGGCGCGATCACGCTGACCGAGCGCACCTTCGTCGCCGCCCAGCAGCGCACCTACGGCGCGGGGCTGAACTATCGCGTGGGGCCGGCCCTGCTCGGCATGGTCTGGACCCGCACGCAGCTGGGCGGGCTGAACACCATCAACGGCGCGAACGGCCTGAACCTGGCGCAGAACGGCCAGGGCGCGAGCTTCAGCAACTACGAGCTGAACGCCGGCTACCTGCTCACGCCCTACCTCAACCTGAACGGCGAATACACCTACACGCAGGGCAGCATCTCGAACGCGACGGGCGGGCATCATCCGCATTGGCACGAAGTGTCGCTGCAGGCCGACTACCTGCTGTCGAAGACCACCGATCTGTATGCCCAGGTCAGCTACCAGCGCATCAGCGCGGACGGCTCGGGCCTGGGCGCCGACGTCAGCGGCCAGACGCCGTCGAGCACCAGCCAGCAGACGGTGGCCGGCATCGGCATGCGCCACAAGTTCTGAACGCGAAGGAAGGAAAGAAGGAAGGGGGTGCCGGGCACACCAGATGCCCGGCGTCTCAGGTTCCGGCGATGCCGGGCGGCATCGCGCTCGATGGCCGGCTTGGGTTGCCGACTCTCTTCATGGCCCGCTTTCGCGACCGGCGCGCCTAGCGCCCGGCTGCCACCACCACGTCCTCGCCCGCCAGCGTCGCGTCGAGCGCGAGCTTCAGGCGCCGCACGCCCTCGCGGATATCGCCGGGCGCGGGCGCCGCGAACGACAGGCGCAGCGCGCAAGGATCGACACCGTCCTCGTAGAACGCGCGCCCCGGCACGAAGATCACGTTCTGCGCGATCGCCTGCTTGAGCAGCGCCGCCGATTCCGCGCCGCCGATGCGCGCCCACACGAACAGGCCGCCCTCGGGACGATGGAAGTCGATCGCGTCGCCCAGCGCGGCGTCCAGCCCGTCGCAGAGCGCATCGCACTTGTCGCGATAGGCCGCGGCGATCACCGGCAGATGCCGTTCCAGCGCGCCCTCGGCCAGGTACTCGGCGGCGATCGCCTGGGTCCACGGCGAGCTGCACAGGTCGACGGTCTGCTTGGCGATGGTGCAACGCCGGGCGATCTCGGCGGGCGCCACGGTCCAGCCCACCCGCAGCCCCGGCGCGACGATCTTCGACAGGCTGGCGAAATGCACCACCCAGTCGCGCGAGCCCGGCACCTGGTCCGACAGCGCCAGCATCGAGGGCACCGGCTCGCCGGCGAAGCGCAGGTCGGCGTAGGGATCGTCCTCGACGATCACGAAGCGATGCCGCGCGGCCAGCGCGAGCAGCGCCAGGCGCCGTTCGCGCGTGAGCGTGGCGCCGGTCGGATTGGCGAAGGTCGGCACCGTGTAGAGCAGCTTGGGCCGCGCCACGCGCCCCGAATCGAGCAGCTCGGCCAGCGCCTCGACATCCAGCCCCGCGCCGTCGGTCGGCAGCGTGACGATGCGCGCCTGCGCCAGGCGCAGCGCGGCCAGCGTGGCCGGATAGGCGGGCTGCTCGGTCAGCACCAGGTCGCCCGGCGCCACCAGCACGCGCAGCAGCAGGTCGAGCCCCTGCTGCGAGCCGGTGGTCACCACCAGCTCCTCGGGCCGGCAGGACGCGCCGCGCGAGGCCAGCCGCGCGGCCAGCGCCTCCTTCAGCTCGGGCAGCCCGTCGGTGGGCCCGTATTGCAGGCAGCGCACCGGTTTGGCATAGGCACGCTGCGCGGCGCGCTCCAGCCCCTCGGTATCGAACAGCCCGGCGGCCGGATAACCGCCGGCCAACGAGATCATCCCCGGCAGGCCGAGATAGCGGAACAGCTCGCGGATCGGCGAGCCGGCCGGTTCGCGAAACGGGGCGGTGAAGTCATACATGGGCGGGCCCTCCCTCAGACCACGTTCTTCTCGACGATCGGCCGGTTTTCCAGCACGCGCGTCCAGTCGAGCTCGGACAGGTCCAGCGTGGTGTAGCGGCCATGCAGGATCAGCTCGCTGACGCCGCGCCCGGTGGCCGGCCCCTGCTGCAGCCCGTGGCCGCTGAAGCCGTTGGCGAAGATGCAGTTCTCGACCTCGGGGTGGTAGCCGATGATCGCGTTGTGGTCGAACACGTTGTACTCGTAGTAGCCCGACCAGCAGTTCTCGACGCGCAGCGCCTCGAAACCCGGCACGCGATGCGCGAGCGTCGGCCAGATCACCTCGTCGAACAGCGCGTGGTCGACCTCGTCGAGCGGCAGGTCGTCGGGATCGCGATCGGGCGCGGGCGAGGTGCCGCACAGATAGGTGCGCCCCTCGGGACGGAAGTAGACGCCGCTCGGGTCGATCAGCAGCGGGCAGCGTTCCAGCCGCGCCGGCGAGGACACGTTGAAGATGCTGCGGCGGCGCGCGAACACCGGGATCTCGACGCCGGCCAGCTCGGCGATGCGGCGCGCCCAGGCGCCGGCCGCGTTGACCACCGTATCGCAGGCATGGCGCTCGCCGTCGGCGCTCACCACATGGGTGATGCGCCGCCCCTCGCGCACCAGGTCCACCGCCTCGCTGGGCAGGTAGCGCGCGCCGAGCGACTGCGCCTTCTTGCGCAGCGCCTGCACCAGCCCGTAGCCGTCGAACCAGCCCTCGCCGCGCTCGCCGTAGCAGCCCGCGGCGAGATCCTCGACGTTGAGCCAGGGAAAGCCGGCGGCCAGCGCCTCGCGCTCCAGGTAGCGGATCTGCGCGCCCTCGGCCAGTTGCAGCGCGTGGTTCTCGCGCAGCGTGGCCTCGCCCGCCGGCGTGGCGAGGAACAGGTAGCCGCCCTCGTGCAGGTCGATCGAGGGCCGCGCGCCGTCGATCGCCAGCCGCTCGCCCAGCTCGCGCAGGAACGCGATGCCGAACAGCGACATGCGGATCGACAGCGGCGTGGAGAACTGCTGGCGGATCGAGGCCGCCGACAGCGCCGAGGACGAGCGCGCGTAGGTGGGATCGCGCTCGATCACGGTCACCGCGACGCTCGGGTCGGCGGCCCGCAGGAAGTACGCGACCGCGCTGCCGATCACGCCGCCGCCGATGATGACGATCCGGGAACTCATGCCGCGCTCCGTTCAGCCGATGTTGAAGTCGATGCCCTGCGCGAGCGGCAGCGCCGACGAGTAGTTGACGGTGTTGGTGGCGCGGCGCATGTAGGCCTTCCACGCATCCGAGCCCGACTCGCGGCCGCCGCCGGTTTCCTTCTCGCCGCCGAAGGCGCCGCCGATCTCGGCGCCGCTCGGCCCGATATTGACGTTGGCGATGCCGCAGTCGCTGCCGGCCGAGGACAGGAAGCGCTCGCTCTCGCGCATGTCGGTGGTGAACACGCAGGACGACAGGCCGTGCGAGGCGGCGTTGTTGGCCGCGATCGCGTCCTCGAAGCGCTGGTACTTCAGCACGTAGAGGATCGGCGCGAAGGTTTCTGTCAGCACCACCGCCGTCTGCGCGGGCATCTCGACGATCGCCGGGCGCACGTAGAAACCGCCCTCGCTGCCCGCCACCGCGTGGCGCTCGCCGCCGCTGACCTTGCCGCCTTCCCGGCGCGCCTGCTCCAGCGCCGACTGCATGCGGTCGAAGGAGCCGCTGTCGATCAGCGGGCCCATCAGGGTGCCGGCTTCCAGCGGGTTGCCGATGCGCACCTTGGCGTACAGCGTCTTGAGCTTCTCGACGGTCTCGTCGTAGATGCTCTCGTGCACGAACAGGCGGCGCAGCGTGGTGCAGCGCTGGCCCGCGGTGCCGACCGCCGAGAACAGGATGCCGCGCAGCGCGAGCTCCATGTTGGCGGTGTTCGAGACGATGCCGGCATTGTTGCCGCCCAGCTCCAGCAGCGAGCGGCCGAAGCGGCGCGCCACCTCGACGCCGACCTTGCGGCCCATCTCGGTGCTGCCGGTGGCGCTGACGATGTTCGAGCGCGGATCGGCCACCAGCTTGGCGCCGATCTCGCGGCCGCCGTTGATCACGGCGGCCAGGCCGGCCGGCGCGTCGCCGAATTCGCGCAGCGCCTCGAGCAGGATCTGGTGGGTGGCCAGCGCGGTCAGCGGGGTCTTCTCGGAAGGCTTCCAGATCACCGCGTTGCCGCACACCAGGGCCAGCGCCGCGTTCCAGGACCACACCGCGGCCGGGAAGTTGAAGGCCGAGATCACCGTGCACACGCCCAGCGGATGCCAGGTCTCGGCCATCCGGTGGCCGGGGCGCTCCGAGGCGATGCTCAGGCCGTAGAGCTGGCGCGACAGGCCCACCGCGAAATCGCAGATGTCGATCATCTCCTGCACCTCGCCCAGCCCTTCCTGCAGGATCTTGCCGGCCTCCAGCGTGATCAGCGCGCCGAGCGCCGGCTTCTTCTCGCGCAGCTTGTTGCCGAGGATCCGCACCAGCTCGCCGCGACGCGGCGCCGGCACTTCGCGCCAGGCCAGGAAGGCCTGCTGGGCGGCGGCCAGGGCCGCGTCGACCTCGGCCTCGCCCTGGGTCGCCACGCGGGCGATCAGCTGGCCGTCGATCGGCGAATGCACGGCGAGTTCGCCGCCCTGGACGAGATGGTCGATGCCGAGTTCGGAAAGGATGCTTGCTGCGTTCACGTTGCCACCTCTGGATTGGGGAATGCGGAAAAGGGATTCATGGGGCCGCGTCGCCGCGGGCGCGGCGGCCCCTCGACGCGATGGTCGCCGAGCCGCCGCCGCATGGCGCGCCTCGGACCGAGGCGCGCCATGCGGCGCACCGGATCCTCATCGGCCAGCGGCGTCATTCGACACTCTGGCGCGTGGTGACGGGTACCCAGGCCGCGCTCTTCACTTCGTAGAGCGTCGAGCTGGGCTGCTTCAGGTCGCCGTTCGGCATGAAGGCGATGGTGCCGGTGATGCCGTCGTAGCGGGTGCTCTTGAGCGCCGCGTTGTAGACCGCCGGCGCGGTGCTGTTGGCCTTCTGCATGGCGCGGATCGCGATCCAGGCGGCGTCGTAGGCGAACGGCGCGTAGGCCAGCATGTCCACGCCGTACTTGCGGCGGAAGTCGGTCGCGAAGGTCTTGCCGCGTGCCAGGCGCTCGAGCGGCTGGCCGTATTCCCAGACCGAGGCGCCCTCGCCGGCCGGGCCCGCGAGCTTGATGAAGTTCGCGTTCATCACGCCGCCGCCGGCCAGGAACTGCGCGCGCATGCCGAGCTGGCGCATCCGCTTGACCAGCATCGCGGCCTGCGCGTCGAGCCCGCCGAAGAACACCAGGTCGGCATTGGTGCTCTTGATGCGGGTGAGCTGGGCGCTGAAATCGACCGCCTTGTCCGACACGAATTCGCGCGTCACCACCGTGCCGCCGTTGGCCTTGACGGCCTTCTCGAACTGGTCGGCCTCGCCCTGGCCGAAAGCGGTGCGATCGTCGACGATCGCGATGCGTTTGGCCTTGGTGACGGCCGCGGCGTATTCGCCCGCGTTGCCGGCGTTCTGGATGTCGTTGGCGATCACGCGATAGACCGTGTCCAGCCCGGCGCGCGTGATGTCGGGATTGGTGGCGGCGGGCGTGAGCATCGGAATGCCGGCCTTCGCGTAGATCTTCGAGGCCGGCAGCGTGGTGCCGGAGTTGAAGTGGCCCACCACCGCGGCCACGTGGTCGTCCACCAGTTGCTGGGCGACCTGCACGCCGACGCGCGGGTCGCCCTGGTCGTCCTGCGAATCGACCACGAACTTCACCGGCTTGCCGCCGATCACCGGGTGCCCGGCATTGGCCTCGTCCACCGCCATCCGCACGCCGCTCTCGATGTCCTTGCCGTAGGCGGCGGCGCTGCCGGTCAGCGGGCTGGCCACGCCGATCTTGACGATTTCCTGCGCCAGCGCGGCCCCGGAAGCGCCCGCGGCACAGGCGAGCACGAGGGCGGACAGCACGGCGCGGCGGGCAAATCTCGGCGGGAATCTCATGGGACGCTTCCTTCGGGAACGGGAATCGGGGGCGGCGCCGGGGCGCCGGGGCGCTGTCGGCAGTGGACTTGCGGGTGCTGCCTGTGAGTCGGTGTCTTCCTGGTCGGGTCCGGCACGCTCGCGGCGTGCCAGCGGAACATGGGTCGATGGCGGCCGGCGCTGCCTGGCGGCCTGGCGGGAGCGCCGATTGTCGGCAGCCGGAAACGGCGGATCAAACGACTTCCACGCACCACCTCTTGCACTTTGCTCATCAAGCCCGGCACCGCAAGGCGCGCCGGGCCGCGCGGCCGGCTCAGCGCCCCGCGTTGGCGGTCATCTTGAAGATGCCCTGGGCGTTGCCGGCGTCGAAACGCAGGTCGAGCTTCCATTGGTGCGTCGCGCGGTCGAACTCGCGCTTGCGCGTGATGAATTCGTAGAACGAGCCCGGCACGCTGCGCGAGAGGATGCGACCCTCGGCGGTGCGGAACTGGCGCTCCACGATGTCGGCGCGATAGGCGGTCTGGAACACGCGGCCCGAGCGCGAGCGCTCGACTTCCGGCTTCATCGGCCGGCCCTTGGCCTTCTCGGCCTCGGCCAGCGCGAACACGTCGGCCACGCGGTCGGTGGCGTGGTTGAAGGCATTGCCCTCGGTGGCGATCCAGGCCATCTCGGCCGATTCGGCCAGCAGCAGCTCGTAGTCGTCGACGCTCGGCACCTCGTGCTGGCGCGCGAAGGCGCCGACGATCGCCGGCAGCAGCCGGTGCGCGGCCTCGAGCGGCAGCGTGCCGTCGCGCTCCAGCTCCCAGAGCAGGCCGAGCGCCTCGGGCGTGAGCGGGTCGCGCGAGGTGCGCAGCACGCGGCTGACCGCCTGCTGGAATTCGGTCGAGAAGCGTTCGGGATGAAGCTCGCTGACGAAGAACTGCGCGATGTCGTCGGGCGCGTCCTCGTGGGCGTAGGCGCGGCCGGTCATGCCGAGCTTGTCGAGCGGGTAGCGGCCGTTCAGGCGAAAGCCCAGCGGGCGCAGGATCCGCGCGAAGGCGGCCTCGCCCGGCGGCAGCGCGCCGGTCTCGCGCCAGCGCACGGTGCGCAGCGCGCCGTGGTCGAAGAACACCGAGCCGCCGGCTGCGATCGCATCGCGCGTGTAGTCGCGGCCGTTCGGCGAGCGCTCCAGCAGGTCCTCGAACAGCGCCATGTTCATCGCCTGGGCCAGCTCGGCGCGCGTGACCGTGCCGTCTTCCCAATCCGCCAGCAGCGGCGGCAGGTTCAGCGTGGCGAACAGGGCGTCGGTCTTCGGCTCGCCGAGCAGGGTGGTCAACAGGGCTTGCAGGTTCGAATTGCGCATCGGGGATCTCGTCGGGGTCTCTGGCCAGCCGGCCTCGCCGCGCGGGCGGCGCATGGGCTGGCTTGCTCCGGACGCATTATTCGAAATGGCCGCGGCCGGCGTAAAGCGAGATAAAATTGCCACTTGATGCGTTTTCGGAATCAACATGCGCAAATTCAAGATCCCGAACATGGGCGCGCTGCTGGCCTTCGAGGCGGCGGCCCGCCACCAGAGCTTCACCTACGCGGCGCGCGAACTGTTCCTGACGGAAAGCGCGATCTCGCGGCAGATCGCGACGCTGGAGGCCAGCCTCGGCGTGCGCCTGTTCGTGCGCGCCAAGCAGCGCGTGGTGCTCACGCGCGCGGGCCGGCTCTACAGCACCCAGGTGCGGCGCGCGCTGGAGAACCTCGACCGCGACACGCTGTCGATCATCGCGCACGGCAGCGGCGGCAGCTACCTGGAGCTGGCGGTGCTGCCGACCTTCGCCTCTCAGTGGCTGATCCCGCGCCTGAAGGATTTCTACGAGCGATGTCCCGAGGTGCGGGTCAACATGGGCGCGCGCACCGGCATCTTCTCCTTCGAGGAGTCGCACTTCGAGGCGGCGATTCATTACGGCAAGCCGACCTGGCCCGGCGCCGCGGCCGACTACCTGTTCGGCGAGGAAGTGGTGCCGGTGTGCGCGCCGGCGCTGCTGAGGAAGGCGGTGCGCAAGCCGCACGAGCTGCTGGCCTATCCGCTGCTGCACTCCACCACGCGGCCCGACGGCTGGTCGCGCTGGTTCGGCGCGCTCGGCGTGGAGGACCACGGCACCATGCAGGGCGACCGCTACGAGCTGCACACCATGCTGATCAGCGCGGCGGCGGCCGGGCTCGGCATCGCGCTGGTGCCGAAGTTCTTCGTCGACGGGCGCGAGGCGCAGCTGGGCGTGGTGGTGCCCTACGCGGTGCCGGCCGCCGCGCGCGAGGCGATGCGCGACGACGCGGCCTATTACCTCGTCTACCCGACCGAGCTGAGCCACAGCAAGCCGCTGGAGGCGTTTCGCGAGTGGCTGCTGGGGCAGGCGCGCGAGTATGCCGAGGCGCAGCAATGAAGGGGAATGATCGGCCGTGATCCTGGATCTTTCCCCGACCACCCTGGACGACGTCGAGGCGCTGGTGGCGATCCGCATTGCGGCGATGCGCGAGAGCCTGGAAGCGCTCGGCCGCTTCGATCCGAAGCGGGCGCGCGAGCGCTTCCTGGCCGGCTTCACGCCGGCCGATTGCCGCTTCGTCGAGGCCGACGGCGTGCGCGCCGGCTTCGTGCTGCTGCGTCGCCAGACGCGACCCTGGCTGCTCGACCACCTCTATATCGAGCCGGCCATGCAGGGCCGGGGCATCGGCGCGGCCGTGCTGGCGGCGATCTTCGCCGAGGCCGACGCGCAGGCCGCGCCGATCCGCGTGGGCGCGCTGCGCGGCAGCGCCTCGAACCGCTTCTACCAGCGGCACGGCTTCGTGTGGACCGACGAGGCCGAATGGGATATCCACTACCTGCGCGAGCCTCGCGACGGCCCGCGCCGCTGATCAGGCCGCCGCCCCCTCCACCACCCGAAACCACGACACGGCCGCGTGCAGGCTCTCGCTCTGCCGCTCCAGCGAGGCCGAGCTGGCCGAGGCCGATTCGACCAGGGCCGCGTTGTGGGCCGTGCTCGCCTCCATCTGCACCACGCTGGCATTGACCAGCTCGATGCCCGCCGACTGCTCGCGCGAGGCCAGGCTGATGTCGGCCATGATGGCGTTGACGCTGCGCACCGCGCCGAGAATCTCGTCCATGGTCGCGCCGGCCTGGCCGACCAGCGCGCTGCCCTCGCCGACGTTCGTGCTGGAGGCCGAGATCAGCTCCTTGATCTCCTTGGCCGCCGCGGCCGAGCGCTGCGCGAGCTGGCGCACCTCGCTGGCCACCACCGCGAAGCCGCGCCCCTGGTCGCCGGCGCGGGCCGCCTCGACCGCCGCGTTGAGCGCGAGGATGTTGGTCTGGAACGCGATGCTCTCGATCACGCCGACGATGCCGACGATGCGCGTCGAGCTGTCGGCGATCGCGTCCATGGTGCGCACCACGCGGCGCACCACCTCGCCGCCACGGGTGGCGATCTCGGAGGCGCGCGTGGCCAGCGCGCTGGCGTCGTGCGCGTTGTCGGCATTCTGGCGCACCGTCGCCGTCAACTGTTCCATGCTGGCCGCGGCCTGCTGCAGCGAGGAGGCCTGCTGGCCGGCTCGCGCCGACAGGTCGCGATTGCCGCCGGCGATGTCGCGCGCGTCGAGCCGGATCGCGTCGGTGCCCTCGCGCACCTTGCCGACCACCCCGGCCACGTGGCCGCGCATCTCGTCGAGGGCGGCCAGCAGCCGGTCCATCTCGTTGCCCCGGCCGATCTCGATGCGCCCGGTCAGGTCGCCCGCCGCGATCCTGGCGAAGTGCCCCACGGCCGCGTCGATCGGCCCGACGATCGCGCGCGCCAGGCCGCGATGCGCGATGAAGCCGGCCACCAGCGCCACCAGCGCGGCGATGCCGAAACCCGCCAGCGTCATGTCGAAGCGCCGCGCGGCCTGCTCGAAGCGGGCGCGCTGGCGCTCGACCTGGAAGGCCTCCAGCGCGGTGAGCGCCTGCTGGTACTCGTCGAACCAGGCGCTGGGCATGTCGCGCTGGGTGCCGAGGAAGTCGACCAGGTTGTCGCTGTCGAGCTGCTTGAGGCCCTTGGCGAAGGCCTGCGACAGCAGCCGGTCGCGCCGGGCCAGCATGGTGTCCAGCAAGCTCTTCTCGGCCGCGTCGGGCGCGTGCAGGGCGCGATAGGCATCGAGCTCGCGATTGCTCTCGTCGAGCAGCGCATGCAGGCGGCGGATCTCGTCGCCGGCCGGCTTGCCCGCGCTGATGATCTGCTCGACGTTGCCCAGGCCCACGCGCAGCATCAGCATGCGCTCGGAGCTGGTCTTGAGGTGCACCACCGAGGCGGTGTCGTCGCGGTACATCGCGTCGAGCGCGCCATTGCTCTTGACGAGCGAGAACGCGGCAGCCGCGATCACCAGCATCAGCAGCGCGGTACAGCCGGCAATCGTGGCGGCGAGCCCGCCGCGGATCGTGAGGGTTCGGGACATGGTCGGCATCGAGGAATCGGACGGAACGGCGGCCTGGGCGAGCCGCGAACGCCGGCCGTGCCGGCAGCGCGCCTCATGCCGGAGTAACGGAATCGCCGATTTTTGACTTTTGCCGCGAAGCGACGGGAACCCGTCCAATTGCGCCATGCGGCGCGCCTCCGGTTTGCCCGGTCGTGCGCGCCGCCACCTCCGCCGCCGCGTGGGTTCGGGGTTTTGCCGCCTTGCCGGGTTGCCGCCCGGCGGCCTTGCGGCTGGACCGCCGCGATGCCGCGAGTCGCGTATCGCGATCCCTGCCGTTCAGCCCACGCCGCTCACTGCGCGTCGTCGGCCGCGAAGGCGATCTCCTTCTGCGCCTCCAGTTCGGCGAGCCGCGCCGTCAACGCCTCGTGGATCAGCCGGTAGGCGCCGCCGCCGAGCACCAGCCGCCGCGGCGCCGGGCTCTGCTCGACGCTGGCGATCATCGCGTCCACCGCCTTCTCCGGCGACAGCGGCAGGCGATAGGTGGACGGCGAGCCCAGCGCGCGCCGCCGCGTGCCGACGATGGTGTCCTCGTAGACCTCGAGCGGCGTGGCATTGTCCAGGCCGTGGATGAAATTCGTATGCGCGCCGGCCGGCTCGACCAGGGTGACCTCGATGCCGAACGAGGCCACGTCCTGCACCACCGCCTCGAAGAAGCCCTCGATCGCCCATTTCGAGGCGTGATAGGCACACAGCCCCGGCAAGGCGATCTGCCCGCCCATCGACGAGACCTGCAGGATGCGCCCGCCGCCCTGCGCGCGCAGATGCGGCAGCGCCGCGCGCGTCACGCGGATCGAGCCGAGCACGTTGGTGTCGAGCTGGCGGCGGATCTGCGCGTCGGACAATTCGTCGGCGGCGCCGAAGGCCGCGTAGCCGGCGTTGTTGACCAGCACGTCGATCCGGCCAAAGGCCTCGAAGGCCGCGTCGACCACCGGGCCGATCCGGTTCGCGTCGGTCACGTCGAGCGCCTGCACCCACAGCCGCTCGCCGTGGCGCTCGCGCAGCGCGTCGAGCCGCGCCGGCTCGCGCAGGGTGGCCGCCACGCGGTCGCCGCGTTCGAGCAGCTTCTCGGTCAGGATCCGGCCGAAGCCGGTCGAGGTGCCGGTGATGAACCAGGTCTTGCTTGCACTCATTGCTACGCACTCCTCAGGCAGGGACGCGGTGCGGCGGGCACGCGGCTTGCCGAACGTGTCGCGCGAGACGGCTCGGCATCCCGCCTGTCCGCTTGCGTGATATACGCGCACATATGGCGCCGCATCCACGCCGGGCTCGCCGAGCCCGTCGCGGCAAGCCTGGCAGCCGTCGGCCCGCGCCGCGGTGGAAAGCGTCCATGATCGTCGATCGCGCCGGCGCGCATTGATGAGTTTTCCTCTACGAGGCTTGAAGCAAATCGGGACGGTCACGAGGCCGCCAACGGCGGTTTAATGAGCTTCGCGCGCGATCCCTCGCGCGCCCCCCCGCTCCCCTCAATACGCCTCGATACGGTAATCCGCCCATGACCGCCGACTCCAAACCGACCGCCCACGACCCCGGCAACGCCGCCAGCCCGCCCGAGCGCGCCACGATCTCGCGCCGCCGTTTCCTGCAGGCCGGCGCCTCCGGCGTGGCCACCGCCGGCAGCGGCGGCTGGCTCGCCAGCGCGGCCGCCGCCGAGCCCCAGCCGGCCATCGAGGAGACGCCCGCGCCCGCCGAGGCGAGCGCTCCGAACCTGCGCTTCAGCGTGAACGGCGTGGCGCGCGAGCTGCGCGTGGCGCCGAACGCGATCCTGCTCGACGTGCTGCGCGACTCCCTGCAACTGACCGGCACCAAGAAGGGCTGCGACCACGGCCAATGCGGCGCCTGCACGGTGCACGTGAACGGCGTGTCGGTGAACTCCTGTCTGTCGCTCGCGCTGATGCACGAGGGCGACGAGGTGACCACCGTCGAGGGGCTGGAGCGCAACGGGCGCCTGCATCCTGTCCAGCAGGCCTTCTGGGAACACGACGCCTACCAGTGCGGCTACTGCACGGCCGGCCAGATGATGAGCGCGGTGGCGGTGCTGCGCGACGCGCGGATCCCCGCCGACGACCATTCGCTGCGCGAGGCGATGAGCGGCAACATCTGCCGCTGCGGCGCCTACCGCAACATCGTGGCGGCGATCCAGGACGCCCGCGCCAAGGGCGGGAGGCAGATCTGATGCGCAACTTCGACTATGTCCGCGCCGACTCGGTCGCCAATGCGATCGCCGCCCGCGCGCAGGAACAGACCGTCTACCTGGCGGGCGGCACCACCCTGCTCGACCTGATGAAGCTCGACGTGATGCGCCCGGCGCGCGTGGTGGACATCCACAAGCTCGCGCTCGACCGCATCGAGACGCTGCCCGACGGGCGCATGCGGATCGGCGCGATGTTGAGCAACACCGAGCTGGCGCGCGACGAGCGGATCCGCCAGGCCTACCCGGTGCTGTCGCAGGCGCTGCTGTCCGGCGCGAGCACCCAGCTGCGCAACAAGGCGACCACCGCCGGCAACGTGATGCAGCGCGTGCGCTGCGGCTACTTCCGCGACGGCGTCTCGCCCTGCAACAAGCGCGAGCCCGGCTCGGGCTGCGCCGCGATCGGCGGGCTGAACCGCAACGTGCACGCGGTGCTGGGCGGCAGCGAGCATTGCATCGCCGCGCATCCGTCCGACATGTGCGTGGCGATCGCCGCGATCGGCGCGCAAGTCCACGTGCGCGGCCCGCAAGGCGAGCGCGAGATCGACTTCCTCGATTTCCACCTGCTGCCCGGCGCCACGCCCTGGCGCGAGCACGCGCTGGAGGACGGCGAGCTGATCACCCACCTCACGCTCGACGCGCCGCTGGCCGGCGGCCGCGGCGCCTACCTGAAGCTGCGCGACCGCGCCTCCTACCAGTTCGCGCTGGCCTCCTGCGCGGCGATCGTGGTGACGAACGGCGGCACCATCGAGCGCGCCCGGCTCGCGCTGGGCGGGGTGGGCACCCGGCCCTGGCGCGCGCATGCCGCCGAGGCTTCGCTGGCCGGCCAGCCGGCCACGCTCGACAGCTTCGCGCGGGCCGCCGCGCTGGCGCTGGAAGGTGCGCGCTCCTACGGTCAGAACGGTTTCAAGATCGCGCTCGGCCAGCAGGCCGTGGTGCGCAACCTGCAGACCCTCACCGCCTGAGGCGCGCCATGCCCACCTCGAACCGATTCCCCCTTTCCTCCCGGAGCCCCGCATGAGCGAGACCCTCGTGGGCCAGCCGGTCAAGCGCGTCGACGGCCGCCTGAAACTGACCGGCGCCGCGCCCTACACGGCCGACCAGCATCCCGCCGGCATGGTGCACGCCTATGGCGTGTTCAGCACCATCGCCAGCGGCCGCATCCTGCGCATCGACACGCGCGAGGCGCGGCGCGTGCCGGGCGTGATCGACATCCTCCATCACGAGCACGTGCCGCGCCTGTATCGGCCGAAGAAAAGCCCGATCGCGATCCCGACCATCCTGCGCGCCACCATCACCGACGAATCGCGGCTGCCCTTCGAGGACGCCACCGTCAACTACGCCGGCCAGTTCGTGGCGCTGGTGATCGCCGATACCTTCGAGCACGCGCGCGAGGCCGCGATGCGCGTGGCGGTGAGCTACGCCAGCCAGCCGGCGGTGGCCACGCTCGACCAGGGCCTCGCGCAGAACGGCACGCGCGACGGCGGGCGCGGCCATGCGCGCGGCGAGCCGGAACCCGCCTTCGAGGCCGCCGCCTACCGGGTCGACCTCACCTATCGCACGCCCGTCGAGACCCACAACCCGATGGAGCTGCACGCCACCGTGGCGAGTTGGGAGGATGGACGTCTGCACGTCTACGAGGCCTCGCAGGGCGTGACCGTGCATCGCAACACGCTGGCCAGCGTGTTCGGGCTGACGCCCGAGCAGGTCACCGTGGAGGCGCCCTTCATCGGCTCGGGTTTCGGCAGCAAGCTGTTCATGTGGCCGCATTCGGTGGCGGCCAGCGCCGCCTCGCTGGCGGTGGGCCGCCCCGTCAAGCTGCTGGTGCCGCGCGCGCAGATGTTCACGGCCACCGGCCATCGTCCCGAGACGAAGCAGCGGCTGCGCCTGTCGGCCGATGCCAATGGCAAGCTCAGCTCGCTGCGCCACGAGTCGATCAACAGCACCGCCATGACCGATTCCTTCACCGAGAACTGCGGCGGCGTCTCGCGCGTGCTCTATTCCTGCCCGAACGTGCTGGTGAGCCACCAGACCACGCGCGTCAACCGCGGCTGCTCGACCTCGATGCGCGCACCCGGCGCGGCGCCGGGCCTGTTCGCGCTGGAATCGGCGATCGACGAGCTGGCGCTGGCGGCCGGCCAGGACCCGCTCGCGTTCCGCCTGGCCAACCTCTCGACCCAGGACGAGGCGGCCGGGCTGCCCTGGTCGAGCAATCACCTGCCCGAGGCGATCACCACCGCCGCCGAGCGCTTCGGCTGGGCGCGCCGCAACCCCGCAATCGGCTCGATGCGCGACGGCCGCGAGCGGATCGGCTACGGCATGGCCGCCTGCAACTGGGACGCCTATCGCACGCCGGCCGAGGCGCGCGTGCAACTGAACAGCGAGGGCAACGCGCTGGTCACCTGCGCGATCCAGGACATCGGCACCGGCACCTACACGATCGCCGCGCAGATCGTCTCGGAACTGAGCGGCCTGCCGATCGAGCGGATCCAGGTGCGGCTCGGCAGTTCCGCGTTCCCGGCCGCGCCGATGTCGGGCGGCTCCTGGGCCACCGCGAGCGTCTCGCCGGCGATCGCCGAGGCCACCCGCAACGCGATCCTGCAGCTCAAGCAGATCGCCGTGGCCGAGGGCGCGCCCTTCGCCGGTGCCAAGCCCGAGGCGCTGGGCTTCGAGCAGGGCGTGCTGAGCGACGGCAAGCGCCGCATCGCCTTCGACGCGCTGCTCAAGTCGCGGCGCCTGGCCAACGCGGAAGGCTTCGCCAGTACCTCGGCGGCGCCGGCCGGCAAGTTCTCGTTCCGCTCCTTCGGGGTGCATTTCGTGGAGGTGCGCTGGGATCCGGGCATCTCGCACCTGCGGGTGGCGCGCGTGGTCAGCGCGATCGACGTGGGCCGCGTGATGAACCCGCTCACGGCGCGCAACCAGGTGGAAGGGGCGATCGTGATGGGCATCGGCATGGCGCTGTTCGAGGCCACCGAATACGATCCGCGCACCGGCCTGCCCGGCAACAACAACTACGCCGAGTACCCGGTGCCGGTGCATGCCGACCAGCCCGACATCGAGGTGATCTTCCTCGATCATCCGGACCTGGCCTTGAACGAGTTCGGCGCGCGCGGGGTGGGCGAGATCGGCATCACGGGGCTGGCGGCGGCGGTGGCGAACGCGGTGCATCACGCCACCGGGCAGCGCGTGCGCGAGCTGCCGATCACGCTCGACAAGCTGATCGATCCGGCCGCGCCGGTCTTCGCCTGAGCCGGCGGGCAGCGCGCCTCAGCCCGGCGTGCCGCCCGTCAGGCCGATCACGAAATCGAGGAAGGCGCGCGTGCGCGCCGGCAGGTGCTGGCGCGAGGGGTAATAGGCATACAGCGGGAAACGCTCGTCGGCCCAGTCGGGGAACAGGTTGACCAACTGCCCGGCGGCGATCATCGGCTCGACCGCGAAGGCCAGCATCTGCGCCACGCCGAGGCCCGCCACGCAGGCGCGCACATGCGCGGCCGGATCGTTGACGATGAGCCGGCCGCGCGCCTCCACCACCAGGTGCCGGCGCTTGCGCCGGAACTCCCAGCGATAGGGGCGCCCCGTCTCGGGATTGCGGAACTCGATCACGCGATGGCCCTCGCCGGCCAGGTCCTCGGGCCGCAGCGGCCGGCCGTGGCGCGCCAGGTAGGCGGGCGCGGCCACCGTCACCACGCCGGTGTCGAACAGCTTGCGCGCGACCAGGGTGGAAGCCTTCGGCTCGCCGAACTGGATCGCCAGGTCGAAACCCTCCAGCACCAGGTCGCCGACCGTATCGCGCGCGATGACCTCGACGTCCAGCCCGGGATGCGCGGCCATGAAGCGCTCGAGCGGCGCGCCCAGCACCAGCCCGTAGCAGACCGGATCGAGGTTGACGCGCAGCCGGCCGCGCACCACCGCCGCGTCGCCGGCCGCCGCCGCGGCCGCCTCCTCCAGGCCCGCCAGGTGCGGCATGACCTGCTCGTAGAAACGGCGCCCCTCGTCGGTCAGCGAGACCGAGCGCGTGGTGCGATTGAACAGGCGGATCTTCAGGCGCTTCTCGAGCCGGGCGATGGCGCGGCTGACGCCGGGCGGCGTCATGCCGATCACCTCGGAGGCGGCCGCGAAGGTGCCGGTGTCGACCACGGCCGCGAACACGCTGATTCCGCCGGACAGGTTCTCGTGACGCGATGGCATCGGGGTGAACCGGCGCGGGCCGGGCGTGAGGGAGGATGGCGCAAAGGTATCACGAGCCGAAGGCCGCCGATCGATGACGCCATGTCATCAATGCCCTGACCCGGCGGGCCTGGGTCGCGCGCGGGCGAGCCCGCACAATCCGCCTCATTCCCGGCCGGGCCCGGGTCACCGAGGGGCGCCGGCATCGGCTCGCGCCCCGCTGCGAGAAGGAATTCCCCATGTATGCGATCACCGGCATCACCGGCAAGGTGGGCGGCGCGCTCGGCCGCCAGTTGCTCAGCGAGGGCCGCCCGGTGCGGGCCGTGGTGCGCGACGCCGGCCGCGCCGGCGACTGGGCCGCGCGCGGCTGCGAGATCGCCACCGCCGAGATGGACGACGCCCGCGCGCTGGCCGCCGCCTTCGAGAACGCGCGCGCGGTGTTCGTGCTGCCGCCGTCCGACTTCGATCCCGAGCCGGGTTTTCCGAAGGCGCGCCGCATCATCGACGCGGTGGTGGCGGCGCTGCGCGCGGCGCGGCCCGAGCGCGTGCTGTGCCTGAGCACCATCGGCGCGCAGGCCGGCGAGATGAACCTGCTCACGCAGCGCGGGCTGATGGAGCAAGCGCTGCGCGAGTTGCCGATGCCGGTCACGCTGCTGCGGCCCGGCTGGTTCATCGAGAACGCCAGCCGCGACATCGAATCGGCGCGCGAGCACGGCCTGATCGCCAGCTTCCTGCAGCCGCTGGCGCGCCCCGTGCCGATGAACGCCACCGCCGACGTCGGGCGCGTGGCGGCGCGGCTGATCCAGGAAAGCTGGCAGGGCCTGCGCGTGGTCGAGATGGAAGGGCCGCGCCGCCTGAGCCCGCACGATCTCGCGGCGGCCTTCTCGCGCGTGCTCGGCAAGCCGGTGCAGGCCGAGGCGGTGGACCGGCGCGCCTGGGACACGCTGTTCCGCGCGCAGGGCATGCGCCATCCGCTGCCGCGCATGCGCATGCTCGACGGCTTCAACGAAGGCTGGATCGACTACGAGTGCACCCACGGGCCGATCCTGAAGGGCGAGGTGGAGGTCGACGCGGTGCTGCGCGAGTTGATCGCGCGAGCGGGGTGAGGCGCCGGCAGCGCGCCAGCCGAACGCCTTGACGACGGGTCAGGCCGCTCGATGACCGTGCCGCATCGCCACCGGCACGGTCGCCGCCGCCTCGGCGCGCTGGACCACGTCGTCCGCCTCCGCCTCTGCCTCTGCCTCCTCCCGCGCCCCTTCCTCCATCAACACCCCCTCCCACTTCGCCACCGCCGCCGAGGCCACCGCGTTGCCGATCACGTTGGTGGCGGTACGCCCCATGTCGAGGAAGTGATCCACGCCCATCACCAGCAGCAGGCCCGCCTCGGGAATATCGAACTGGCCCAGGGTGGCCGCGATCACCACCAGCGAGGCGCGCGGCACCGCCGCCATGCCCTTGCTGGTCAGCATCAGGATCGCCAGCATCGACACCTGCTGCGCGAAGGACAGGTGCACGCCGTACGCCTGCGCGATGAACAGCGTGGCGAAGGTGCAATACATCATGGTGCCGTCGAGATTGAAGGAATAGCCGATCGGCAGCACGAAGCTGGCGATGCGCTTGGGCACGCCGAAGCGCTCCAGTTGCTCCAGCGTCTTCGGATAGGCCGATTCGCTGCTGGCGGTGCTGAAGCCGAGCAGCATCGGCACGCGCATGTACCGGATCAGCGCGAACACGCGACGGCCCAGCAGGGCCCCGCCGGCCAGCACCAGCAGCAGCCAGAGCAGCAGCAGGCCGCCGTAGAACTCGCCCATGAAGCGTCCGTAGGTGAGCAGCACCGACAAGCCGCGCGAGGACACCACGTTCGCGATCGCGCCGAACACGGCGATCGGCGCGAGCGCCATCACGTAGCCCGTCACCTTCAGCATCGCGTGCGCCACCTCGTCGAGCAGGCGCACCACCAGCGCGCCCTTGTCGCCGAGCGCCGTGAGCCCGGCGCTGAAGAACGCGGCGAACACCACGATCTGCAGGATCTCGTTGCCGGACATCGCCTGCACGATGCTGCTCGGCACCAGGTGCGCCACGAACTGGTTCAGCGACAGCGCGCCGGCATTGAGCCCCGAGCTCGCGTTGGCCGGCGGCAGCGGCAGCCCCAGCACGGCGCCGGGCTTCAGCCAGTTCGCCAGGCACGCGCCCAGCACCAGCGACAGGAACCCGGCCGCCATGAACCAGCCGAGCGTGCGCAGGCCGATGCGGCCGGCGGTACGCACGTCGCCGATGCGGGTGACGCCGGTCACCAGCGTGCAGAACACCAGCGGCGCGATGATCATCTTGATCAGCCGCAGGAACACGTCGGCGAGCAGCGAGAAATAGCCGCCGAAGCGAGCGGCCTGGTCGGCCGGCAAGCCGGCATGGCAGGCATAACCGGCGGCGATGCCGAGCAGCATGCCGGCCACGATGCGGGCGGTGAGCGGAAACTTCATGAGGAACTCCTGGGCGTTCGCGGGCGAACGCGGGTAGCAAGACGGCGGCTCAATGTCCTGAAACGAGCCGCGTGTAGGCGAGACAGGCCACCGCCGCATCCTGCAGCGCGATGCCGACGGCCTTGTAGATGACGATGTCCTCGGCGTCCCCGGCACGGCGCTCGCCGGCCGCGATCACCGTCGACAGGTCGACCAGCGGTCGGCGCTCGACCAGCTCGCGCGGCGGCAGCAGCAGGTCGCCGGTTTCGAGCGGCGTCTGCCGGGTCCAGTCGACCACCAGCCGCGAGGCGCGTTGCAGCGAGGCATCGTCGATCTCGCGCTGGTCCGGCCGCGTCGCGCCGATGCTGGCGACGAAGGCGCCGGGCCGCAGCCAGTCGCCGCGAAGCACCGGCTCGGATGCGCGCGTGGCGAGCACCACGATGTCCGCCGCGGCGGCTTCGCGCGCCTCGACCACGCGCGTCCCGATCCCGTGGCCGGTGGCGATCTCCTCGGCCAGCGCGCGAGCACTTGCCTCGTCCGGGCTGTGGATGCGCAGCTCGCGCAAGCCCGGCCGCGCCGCGAAGGCCAGCGCATGCGCGCGAGCCTGGATGCCGCTGCCGAACAGCCCGAGGCTGGCGCTGCCCGGGCGCGCGAGGTGCTCGGCGGCCAGCAGCGTGGTGGCCGAGGTACGGAAGCCGGTGAT
Organism: Burkholderia sp. Ax-1720; assembly: GCF_011753035.1. Lineage (NCBI taxonomy): Bacteria > Pseudomonadati > Pseudomonadota > Betaproteobacteria > Burkholderiales > Burkholderiaceae > Burkholderia > Burkholderia sp. Ax-1720. The sequence continues at coordinate 29,539 of NZ_VWWK01000067.1, forward strand.
CGAATCGCCTTCGAGCAGCGCCACGAGTTCGCCGTCGTCGAGCGAGAACAGCGCGATGTAGAAACGGAAACGTCCGTCGATGGTCGTGTAGAGCTTGCTGGCCGCCAGCCGCGCCGAGCCGAGCATCGCGCTCATCGCGCTGAACTTCAGGTCGGCCAGGCCGATCCGCGCGCGCGGCTGCACGCTGGCGCCGCCGTTCGCCATCTCGAGGTAGGCCCGGCGGATCGCCTCGACCGAGGAAGGGATATCGAGGCAGCCGGCCACCTGGGCATTGGTATAGGTCTTCATGCGCGCGGCTCCAGCGTGGTCGGTTCCACCGCGCCGCTGATCCAGCAGCCCGCCTCGGGATTGCCCGGCTCGCGCAGGGCCACGCCGATGCTCGACGGCCGGCCCATCGCGACGCCCTGGCGGATCGTGATCGCCGTCTCGCCGGCCGGCAGCAGGCCGTGGTGCAGCGCGCCATACAGGGTCGCCGCCGCCGCGATGCCGGTGGCGGCGTCCTCGGGATAACCGGAGCCGCGCGGGAACTGCCGCGCCTGCAGGACCAGCGGCCGGGCCGCTTCGATTGCGAAGGGATAGAGTCCCGTCGATCCGAGCGCGTCGCACAGCGCGCGCACCGCGTCGAGCCTGGGCGCGATCGCATGGAGCCGCTCGACCGAGCGGATCGGCACCAGCGTCTTGGTGCGGCTGGTGCGGGCGTTGACGATGCCATGCGGGCCAAGCGCGTCGGCATCGAGGCGCAGCACCTCGCGGATTGCCTCGAGCAGGCCCGCATCCTCGACCGGCTGCACGCTGCCGCGCGGCTGGCTCACGTCGATACGTCGCGCCGCTTCGTCGTAACGCAACTCGACCACGCCGCTCAGCGTCTCGACGCGGGCCGTCGCGCCGGTCCAGCGGCCGGTCTCGCGCAGCAGCCACATCGCGCCGAGCGTGGCATGCCCGCACATCTCCATCTCGTGCTCGGGCACGAAGAAGCGCAGCCGGCACAGGTTGCGAGGATCCTCAGGCATGCAGACGAAGGCGCTTTCGTGACCATAACGCGCCGCCACCGCCTTCATGGCCTCGGCCGGCAGCGTATCGGCATCGAGCACCACGGGCGCCGGGTTGCCGCCGCCGGCACCGGCCGGGAACACGCTGAGGAAATGCGGCCGCGGATCGCCGCGATCGTTCGCGACGCCCGCCGACGCGGACAGGATTCCAACAAGACTCATGAACTGGCTCCCACGTAAAAGTGGCGCCAGCATGCCGAAGCACAAAAAAACGGTCGCGCCCGATCGGGCCAGGCATCGAGCACGATCGGGCCAGCCGCGCGCCGGGCCCGTCGCGCGGGGGCCGCGCCGCCCCGGCGTTTTCCCTGTGCCGAGCGAGCGGCCCGCTCATTTCACGAATCCGCCGCCGGCTTCGTGCTAGGCGGCCGCGCATGCTCGCGAGCGTTTCAAAAACCTGTTTGGAGCGGGCGCGCGGTTGATTTCCAGGCAGCCCGTCATCCAGAATCCTCGCGACGGGTTCGAGACGCCCGCCCGAGAAGAACCACATATTCCGGCCAATTCGTTCCCGTTTCGATGCAATCGATCGCTTTGCAGTCCTGTTGAAACTACATAAACGAAACAAACTCACAGAGGGACTTCTCGCATGTCATCCAAACTCTCCCTGGCCGCCGCCGCGGCCGTGTCCTGCCTGCTGGGCCTGGCCGCGTCGCCGGCCAGCGCCGGGCCGGCCACCGTTTCCGATCCGTTCTACAGCTACACCGGCAACACGCCCCTGGCATCGATTCCGGCCGGCACGGTGCTCAAGACGCGCGAGGTCACCTATCACGTGGCCGGCATCCCGACCGCGCTGAAGGCCGAGCAGTTGCTGTATCGCACCAACAACGCGCAGAACCAGCCGGTGGTCAACGTCACCTCGGTGATCCGCAGCCAGGTCAGCAACGGCCACGCCATCTCCTACCAGTCGGCCTACGACTCGCTGAACCCCTACGACGAACCCTCGCAGGTGATCGCCGGCGATCGCGACATCACCAAGTTCGTCAATCTCGGCACCCTGATCTACAGCGCCGAATCGATCCCGCTCTCGGCGCTGCTGCTGCTCGGCTACAACGTGATCGTGCCCGATACGCAAGGCCAGACCGCCGACTTCGCGGCCGGCCCCGAATACGGCATGACCACGCTCGACTCGATCCGCGCGGCGCTCAATACCTCGTCCACCGGCCTCACGCCCGCGAGCAAGGTGGCGATGATCGGTTATTCCGGCGGGGCGATCGCCACCAACTGGGCCGCGCAACTGGCGCCGAGCTACGCGCCCGACGTCAACAAGCAGCTGGTGGGCGCGGCCGAGGGCGGCGTGCTGGTCGACCCCGCCCACAACCTCAAGTACGTGGACGGCAGCATCGTCTGGGGCGGCGTGGCCGCGGCCGCGCTGGCGGGACTCTCTAGAGGCTTCGGCTTCGACCTGACGCCCTACCTGAGCGATACCGGCGTGGCCGTGTTCAAGGACATCCAGAGCCAGTCGCTCGCCTACATCCTGCCGAGGTACACGGGCCTGCGCTGGAAGACCCTGTTCAAGCCGCAATACGCGAACGACATCAACAGCATCCCGGTGTACGTGACCTACGCCAACAAGGTGAACGCGGGGCTGGCCCCCTCGCCGACCATCCCGATGTACATCGGCCAGGGCACCATCGGCATCGTGGACGGCACCTTCAGCCTGCAGGTGGGCGACGGCGTGATGCTGGCCCACGACGTGCGCGCCCTGGCGCAGAAGTTCTGCGCGAGCGGCACGCCGGTGGTCCATGTCGAATATCCGCTCGATCACTTCGGCTCGGTCGCGACCTGGGCCGCCGGCATGCTGCCCTGGCTCTACGATCGCTTCGCCGGCAAGCCCGCGCCCAGCACCTGCGCGCTGACGGCCCTGCTGCCGAGCAGCTCGCTGGCGCCGGAAACGCAGCACTGAGCGACGCGGCACGCGCGCCGATAACAAAAAAACGCTGTCGCCCAGGGGCGATCCGCCGTCGCGGATCGCCTTCTTCATTTTCCTTCACCGCCCCCGTCCGCCCGCTCCGCCGTCACGGCCGAATGCCATAATCGAGCCTGCCCGACATTCAAAAAGACGTCCCCGGAGAATTTCCATGCAGAACCTCGACAATCCCTCGCACGACCGCGAGGTCGGCGTCGCCGACGCGACCCAGGACACCACGCGCATCGACGACGTGCGCATCGGCGCGGTGCGCCCGCTGATCTCGCCGGCGCTGCTGCAGGACGAGCTGCCGGTGCCGCAGGCCACGCAAACCCTGGTCGAGGACACCCGCAAGGCGATCGGCGACATCCTGCACGGCCGCGACGACCGCCTGCTGCTGGTGGTGGGCCCCTGCTCGATCCACGATCACGACCAGGCGCTCGACTACGCGCGCCGCCTGAAGGCCGCCGCCGACACGCGGCAGGACGAGCTGCTGATCACCATGCGCGTCTACTTCGAGAAGCCGCGCACCACGGTGGGCTGGAAGGGCTACATCAACGATCCGCGCCTGGACGGCAGCTTCCGCATCAACGAAGGGCTGCGCGCGGCGCGCCACCTGCTGCTCGACATCAACGCGCTGGGCCTGCCGGCCGCCACCGAGTTCCTCGACCTGCTGAGCCCGCAGTACATCGCCGACCTGATCGCCTGGGGCGCGATCGGCGCGCGCACCACCGAGAGCCAGAGCCATCGCCAGCTCGCCTCGGGTCTGAGCTGCCCGATCGGCTTCAAGAACGGCACCGACGGCGGCGTGCAGGTGGCCTCGGACGCGATCGTGGCCGCGGCCTCCAGGCATGCCTTCATGGGGATGACGAAGATGGGCATGGCCGCGATCTTCGAGACGCGCGGCAACGACGACGCGCACGTGATCCTGCGCGGCGGCAAGAACGGCCCGAACTACGACGCGGAGCACGTGGAAGCCTGCTGCGCGGTGCTGCGCAAGGCCAGCCTGCGCGAGCAGGTGATGGTGGACTGCTCGCACGCGAACTCGAACAAGTCGCACGAGCGGCAGATCGAGGTCGCGCAGGACCTGGCGGGGCAGCTCGCGCAGGGCGAGCAGCGCATCGTCGGCGTGATGGTCGAGAGCCATCTGGAGGCGGGGCGCCAGGACCTGAAGCCGGGCGTGCCGCTCAAGCGCGGCGTGTCGATCACCGACGCCTGCCTGAGCTGGGCGCAGACCGAGCCGGTGCTGGACGTGCTGGCCGATGCCGTGCGCCGGCGGCGCGCGCATTCGCGCCAGGCCTGAGCGCGGAGGCGGCGGCATGGCGCGGCGGTAGTCGGACGACTCGGCTGCCGCTGGCGCGCTCGCGCTTGCCGGCCGCCGGCCGGCGA
>NZ_VWWK01000068.1:0-33725 GCF_011753035.1 Burkholderia sp. Ax-1720
TGCCAGCAGCAGCCCGGCCAGCACGCCGGCGCCGGTGCCCGCATGCGGCTGCAGCAGCACCTGGCCGAGGCCGCGCAGCAGCGTGCGCAGTTCGATCGGCAGCGCGAGCGGAACGAGGCGGGAGCGGGCGGGCATGAGCGGGGCAGCGGGGGAGCAGGGCGCAGGCGGACGCGAAGCCGCGAGCATAGAAGATCGCCGCGCGCCGCGACATGGGCGAGCCCGGATACCGGCTATTTGCGCTACGATCGAGCGCACCGCGCGCGGCCCCGCCGCGCGGGCCGCCAAGGGAAGGCATCGCGATGCGCGAAGTGCGCTGGGCGTCGCTCGACAGCGACGGTATCGAACACCTGACACTCTCGCGCGACGGCGACGGCTACCTGGCCGAGAGCGTGATCATCGGCCGCCACGACGACGGGCGGCGCTACGGGCTGGCCTACCGGCTCGCCTGCGACGGCCACTGGCGCACCACGCGGGCCACGCTGAGCGTGATGGGCGGCGCCACGCTGAGCCTGCTGCGCGATCGCGAGGGCCGCTGGCAGGACGGCGAGGGCCGCCCGCTGCCGGCGCTCGAAGGCTGCGTCGACCTCGATATCGCCGCCACCCCCTACACCAACACCTTGCCGATCCGCCGCCTCGGGCTGCGCCGCGACGAGCGGCGCGCGATCGAGGTGGCCTATGTCAGCGTGCCGGACCTGGCGGTGTCGCGCGCGACCCAGGCCTATGTCTGCATCGAGCCGGGCCGGCGCTATCGCTACGAAGGGATCGACGGCCGCTTCACGGCGGGCCTGAGCGTCGACGACGACGGTCTGGTGCTCGAATACGACACCTTGTTCAGGCGCTTGCCCGCGGCTTGAGCGGCGCGCCCGGGACGGCCTCGGCTGCGCTCGGGTGCGCGGCGAGATCGGCATCGTTGGCGCCGGGCTGCCCCGCGCGTGCCGTGGCCGCCGCCGCTGCCGTGGCCGCCGCCGCTGTCGCGGCCGCCGCCGGCGACGCGAAGGCCGGCTCGTGGCTGGCCGCGAAGCTGTCGATGCGCTGCGCGATCAGCGCCGCGTCGCGCAGCACGGTCCAGTGCGAGGCGTCGATGATCTCGCGCCGATGCGGCCCGAGCCAGCGTTCGAGGTTCTCGGTCAGGGCCGGCGTCACGTAGCGATCGCGGCGCGGCACCAGGATCTGCACCGGCGCCTGCGCGTAACGCTCGCGCGGCTGGCGGGCCCGCGCGATGAAGTTGGCGCGATACAGGCGGATGCCGTTCACGCCGTTGCGCAGCTGATACGGATCGGCCTCGGCGCGGATCCGCTCGGTGCGGCGCAGCCACAGCGGCCAGAGCGCGGCGCCGCCGAGCCGCCAGAACAGCGGCGGCAGCACCGGCAGGTGGAAGAAGGCGATGTACCAGGACTTCAGCGACTGCCGCAGCTTGAGCCGCGCGCGGAACACATGGTCCAGGCAGGGCCCCGAGATCGAGGTATAGGAGAGGATCCGGCCGCGCATGGCCGGATCGGTGACGGCTTCCCAGCTCTGGATCGAGCCCCAGTCGTGGCCGACCAGGTGGAACGGCCGCGTGCCGCAGGCCGCCCGCGCGACCGCCGACAGGTCGCGTTCGAGCTGCGCCATGCGATAGGCGGCGGTGGCCTTGGGCGCCTCGGATTCGCCCGCGCCGCGCACGTCGTAGGCGATCACGCGATAACGCTTCTCCAGCGTCTCGCGCACGCGATCCCAGACTCGTGAGGAATCCGGATAACCATGCACCAGGATCAGGGGCGGCGCCTCGCGCGGCCCGCTCAGGTGGACGGCGAGCCGCACGCCGTCCGAATCGACCGTCAGCGTCTCGCGCGCGCTCGCCATGACCGATCCCCCGCTCAGTGCGCGGCTGCCGGCGCGGCCGCATGCAGCGGCACGCGGCGCGGCGCGGCCTCGGCGGCGTAGCGCGCGTTGGTCTCGTCGATCTTCGCGAGCAGGCTGTCGAGTTCGCCCAGGTAGCGGCGGTTGTCGTAGTCCCAGGGATGGAAGTTCGGGCGGAAGAAGCCGAACCACTCGCGCGCGATGCCGGGGAACACGCCGCCGCGCGGCGCGTACAGGTACTTCACCAGCGTCCACATGCCGGAGAAGCGGCCGTGATGGCGGCGGTGCGCGAACATCAGGCGCAGGTGGTAATCGAACACGATGGCCCAGAAGATCGCGGTGGTCATCAGCATGGTGCCGGTGCGCAGCAGGTAGCGGCCCAGGCCCGGCTTGATCACGCGCAGCCACACGTCGTAGGACACCGACTTGTGCTCGGTCTCCTCCATCGCGTGCCACATCCACATCTGCGTGTAGCCGTCGACCGAGCCGTCGATGCGCTCCTTGTGGCCTTCCAGCAGCAGGTTGGCGAGCATCGCCGTGTAGTGCTCCAGCGCGATCGTGATGGCCAGCTGCATCGAGGGCGGCAGGTACTTCTTGAACAGGCCGAGGATGAACCACAAGCGCTTGTCGAGCTTGTGCGCGGGCAGGCCGGCGGCCTGCAACAGGTCGTTGTACTCGATGTGCTCGCGCGTGTGCATCGCCTCCTGGCCGATGAAGCCGATCACCTGCTTCTTGAGCTCGGGATCGTGGATCTGGTCGCGATAATGGCGCACCGCGTCCATGAAGAAACGCTCGCCGGCCGGGAACAGCAGCGACAGCGCATTCATGAAGTGGGTGACCGGCACCCCCTTCACGTGCCAGTCGCATGCGCGGTCGGGGGGCATGGCGAAACGGATGTCACGGCGGACGGGCATCATGACGGTTCTCCCTGATTACCTGCGTTGTTGTAGCTGGAGTGGGCCGGCGCGAGCTTGCCGCCGCGCGCGGCGCGGCGGCGCGCCTTGGCCCGTTCGCGCCTGGTCGCGAGCACGACCAGCGCCTGGTAGGCGGCGGGCAGGGTGCGCGCGAGCCAGTCGGCGCCGCGCGCATCGCGCCCGATCAGCACGCGGCGCTTGTTCCTGCGCACGCCGTGCAGGATCACGCGCGCGGCTTCCTCCGGCGTCGTGATGAAGAACTTCTCGAAGTCGTCCTTGCCCTGCTGCTCGCTGTCGACCATGAAACCGAGCATGTTCTGCGAGATCCGGCTCGACTGCGCGATGTTGGTCTTGATGCCGCCCGGGTGCACGCAGGTGGCCGACACGCCGCATTTCATCATGTCGAGTTCCTGGCGCAGCGATTCGGTGAAGCCGCGCACCGCGTACTTGGTGGCGTTGTAGGCGCTCATGCCCGGCTGCGCGAAGATGCCGAAGATGCTCGAGGTGTTGATCACGTGCCCGTCGCCCGCGGCCTTCAGGTGCGGCAGGAAGGCCTTGGTGCCGTGCACCACGCCCCAGAAGTTGATGTTCATGATCCATTCGAGGTCGGCGTATTCCATGCCCTCGATGGTGCTCGACAGCGCCACGCCGGCGTTGTTGAAGACCAGGTTGACGCGGCCGAACTGGCGCGCGGTGTCGTCGGCCCAGCGATGCACGGCGGCGCGGTCGGCCACGTCGAGCAGGCAGGTGGTGACGCGCACCGAGGGCGCCAGCGCCCGCACGATGCGCTCGGTCTCGGCCAGGCCGACGCCGTTCTTGTCGGCCAGCGCCACGTGGCAGCCGTCCTGGGCGAGCTGCAGCGCCAGCGAGCGGCCCATGCCGGAGCCGGCGCCGGTGATCGCCGCAACCTTGTCGTGGAAGGATTTCATCTGCTTCGCTCCTGGTCGTCAGACGGCTTGCGCGCGGTGCGCCGGCGCGTCGGTGGCGGGGGCGCCGGCCTCGGCGTGTGCCTCGCGGCGCGCGGCCGCGTAGGCGTGGTAGTCGGCGATCGAGAACTGCGCGGTGGCTTGCCGGAAGCGCCAGGTGAAGCCCGGCCACAGCGTGGTGTTCTTGCCGGTGCGCGGGTCCAGGTACCAGCTCTTGCAGCCGCCGGTCGACCAGATCGCGCGCTTCAGGCGCTGCTGCAGCCGCGTGTTGTATTCGGCCTCCACCAGCGGGCGCACCTCGATCGCGTCGGCGCGCTCCTGGTCCATCGCGTCGAGCGCGCCGAGGATGTATTCGATCTGCGACTCGATCATGAACACCATCGAGTTGTGGCCGAGCCCGGTGTTCGGGCCGACGATCATGAAGAAGTTCGGGTAGCCGGGCAGGGTGGTGCCGAGGTAGGCATGCGCGCCGTCGCGCCAGGTATCGACGATGTCGACGCCGCCGCGCCCGCGGATCACGCCGCGCGGGAACGGGTCGGCCACCTGGAAGCCGGTGCCGTAGATCAGGCAGTCCACCTCGTGGCGGCGGCCGTCGGTGGTGACCACCGCGTCGGGCTCGATGCGCGCGATGCCGGTGGTGAGCACGTCGACGTTGGCGCGCGTGAGCGCCGGGTAGTAGTCGTTCGAGATCAGCACGCGCTTGCAGCCGAGCGTGTAGTTCGGCGTGACGGTGGCGCGCAGCGCCGGGTCGGCGATCTGCTTGCGGATATGGCGCTCGGCCAGCTTCTGCACGTTCTTCATCAGCGCGGGATGGATCGCGAAGCCCAGCACGCGCGATTCCAGCATCCAGTAGCGGCTGGTGCGCGCCAGCTTCTGCGTGAACGGCAGGGCGCGGAACAGCCATTGCTCGAAGCGGCCGAGCTGGCGGTCCGGCTTGGGCATGATCCACGGCGGGGTGCGCTGGAACAGCGAGAGCCGCGCGACCTTCGGCGCGATCTGCGGCACGAACTGGATGGCGCTCGCGCCGGTGCCGATCACCGCCACGCGCTTGCCTTCCAGGCGATAGTCGTGGTCCCAGTGCTGCGAGTGGAAGGCGTGGCCGGCGAAGCTGTCGAGCCCCTCGATCTGCGGCAGCGCGGCCCGCGACAGGCCGCCCATGCCCGACACCAGCACGCGCGCCGAGACGCGGCGGCCGTTGGCGAAGCGCAGTTGCCAGCGGTGCGCGACGTCGTCGTATTCGGCGCTGGCCAGCTCGTGGTCGAAGCGCAGGTAGGGCGCGATGCCGAAGCGCTCGACGCAGCTTTCCAGGTAGGCGCGGATTTCCGGTTGCGGCGCGAACATGCGCGTCCAGCGCGGGTTCGGCGCGAACGAGAACGAGTAGACATGGGATTGCACGTCGCAGGCGCAGCCGGGGTAATGGTTGTCGCGCCAGGTGCCGCCCACGCTCGCGGCCTTCTCGAACACCGCGAAGTCGCCGCGCCCCTTCTGGCGCAGCCGGATCGCCATGCCGAGGCCGGCAAAGCCGGTGCCGATGATCGCGATGTCGACGGCTTCGCTGGCGCCGTCGCCATCGGGCAGGGTACGCGCATTCATGCGGTGTCTCCGTTCCGGTTCATTTTTAAATGTGACATTGACGGATGTAACGATAGTCGGTGACGCGGGAAATCGCAAGCGAGTAGATGGCGGCCTCTAGCGCTGCCCGGAGCTTGCTGTCGCGGCGCAAGTATTTGATTCGAAATGGGTAATTTATTGGTGGGGAGAGGTGCGCCGACGGTGTCGGTGAAAACACGGAGCCCCTCGCGGCGCCGGCCGCGCGATCGGCCGGGCCGGCTCGGGCGGCCGGCGGAACTGCCGAAACCGCCGCGCGAGCCCCGCCGGGCAAGGCTTTGCCGGCTTCCGCCAATCGCCGGCCGGCCGCCGCGATTGCTCGCGGCACATGAATAATCGCCGTCAGGCTTGAATCGCGATGCCGTGCCGCTCTATCCTGTTCCGTTGGCCGTTCGAAAGCAGAGAAAGGGGAAATTGATGGACCGATTACAGGCGATGCAGGTTTTTACGCGCGTGGTCGATGCGAACAGCTTCACGCGCGCCGCCGAGACGCTGGCCATGCCGCGGGCCTCGGTGACGACGATCATCCAGAACCTCGAAGCCTTGCTCGGCGTGCGCCTGCTGCACCGGACCACGCGCCGGCTCTCGCTGACGCCCGAGGGCGCCGGTTACTACGAGCATTGCATCCGGATCCTGACGGAGATCTCGGAGGCCGACGCGAGCTTCCAGGTCGGCAACCGCAAGCCGCACGGCGCGCTGCGCGTGCACATGCCGTCGCTGCTGGGGCGGCGCGTGGTGCTGCCGGCGCTGCCGGAATTCCACGAGCGTTATCCCGACATCGAGCTGCAGTTCGGCATGTCGGACCGGCCCGTCGACCTGGTGCGCGACGGTTTCGATTGCGAGATCCGGGTGGGGCCGCTGGAGGATTCGTCGATGGTGGCGCGGCGCGTGGGGGTGATGAACCGCGTGAGCTGCGCCTCGCCCGCCTACCTGGAGAAGTTCGGCGAGCCGCGCACCCTCGAGGAGCTCGAGCAGCACCGCGCGGTGAACTTCGCCTACGCGCTGGGCCGGCCGATGCCGTGGATCTTCCTGATCGACGGCAAGCTGCATGAGATCCGCATGAACTCGATCGTCACGGTCAACGATTCCGATGCCTACGTGACCTGCGCGCTCGAGGGTTTCGGGCTGATCCAGCCGACCCTGTTTTCGGTGATCCCGCACCTGATGGACGGCTCGCTGGTGGAGATCCTGCAGGGCGTCTATCCGAAGCCCAAGCCGATCTCGATCGTCTATCCGCACAACCGCCACCTGTCGATGACGGTGCGCGTGTTCGCCGACTGGATCGCCGATCTGTTCGCCTCGGTGCCGGCGCTCGAGAACGATCCGGCCAAGCGCGTGATGCCGGGCGTGAAGAAGGAGCGCAAGGCGGTGGAGGCTTGAGGGGAGGGCGCGGCGGCGCGTTGTCCGGCCTTGGTCGGGCGCTGGCCGCGCCGTGCCCGGGCGCGTCATCCCGGGATCGTAGAATGTGGGGCCGCCCCGGCGCGGCTCCGACAACTCAATTGCCTGATGCGAGGACCCCGATGCGTCTGTTGCTTGCCATCCTGATTCCGTGGTTCCAGTTCTTCACGATCGGCCGCCCGTTCGCGGGCATCATCTGCCTGCTGCTGCAGATCACGCTGATCGGCTGGATTCCGGCCGCGATCTGGTCCGTCTATGCCCTGAGCCAGTACAAGACCGATCGCAAGATCGAGCAGGCGCTCGGCAAACGCGGCTGAGGTCGCCTCGCGAGGCGTCGCCGTCCTGGCGGCGCCCGATCCGGCGTTCCGGCGTTCCGCCGACACGGCTTCCGAATCTTCCACTGAATCTTCCACCGAATCTCCCGCCGGATCTCCCCCGGTTCAGCCCGCCCGTTCGAAGGCCTTGAGCCGCGCGCGCTCGACGCCCTGCACGATCGCGCCGAGCAGCACCGCGTCGGTGCCCGTCGCGGAGATCGCGAACTCGGGCGCCGGGATGGGCAGCCAGGCCTCCACCTGCTCGCGGATCGCCGGCAGCAGCGCCGCGCCGGCCAGGCCGATGCCGCCGCCCAGCACCACCAGGGCCGGGTCCAGCACCGGGATGATGGCGGCCAGGCCCCAGGCGAGCTGACGCGCCTGCTCGGCCAGGCAGGCGCGCGCGCGTTCGTCGCCCTGCAGCGCGGCGGCGAATACCGCCTCGGCGTCGTCCACCGCCAGGCCGATGCGCCGCGCATGCGCCACGATGCCCTTGGCCGCCGCCGATTCCTCGAAGATCGCCGCGCGCGGGCCGTCGTCGCTGGCGTTCTCGTCGCGGTGTTTGCCGCGCTCGCGCTTGCCGTCCTGCCCTGGCTCCTGCGCGGGCGGCGCCGGCCGCAGCACCGCGATTTCTCCCGCGAAACCATGCGCGCCGCGATAGAGCTTGCCGTCGGTGACGATGCCCAGGCCGATGCCGGTGCCGATCGACATGAACACGAAGTTGTCGACCCCGCGCCCGATGCCGTGCGCCTGCTCGCCGAGCGCGGCGAGATTGATGTCGTTGTCGAACAGGGTGTCCTCGCCGAGCGCGGCGCGCAGCGAGCTGACCAGATCGGCGCGTTCCCAGTCGGGCAGGTTGGGCGCGAGCCGCAGCCGGCCGCTGGAGGGATCGAACACGCCGGGCGAGCCGAGCACGGTGGCCAGCACCGCCTCGCGCGGTAGCGCCTGCGCCTCGGCCAGCGCCTGCGCCATCTCGACGATGCGCGCGACCAGCAGCGAGGCGCGCGCCGGCGAGCGTTTCTCCAGCCGCGCCAGGATGTTGCCGGACAGGTCGGCCAGCGCGCCGCGGATCCAGGCCGCGCCGACGTCGATCGCCACCACGTAGCCGGCCCGTGCGCGCGGCTGGTAGAGGCGCGGCTGGCGCCCGGCGCTGCCCTCGCGCACGCCCACCTGCTCGACCAGCCCGAGCCGTTCCAGGTTGCCGAGCGCGCCCGTCACGGTGACCTTGGAGAGGCCCGTGCTCTGCGCGAGCTGCGGCGCGGTGGCCGGCGCGAGCGCCAGCAGGTGCTGGTAGATGGCCCATTCGTTGCCCTGGCGCACGAAGGCGGGGCCGCGGGTGACGGGAGCACTGGGGGGCGGAGCTTTGCGGGAATGCGGATTCATGCGTGGCCTGTCTGCGGGTGTCCGATCCTATCAACGAGATGTCGAGCGAGGCAAGGCGGCCTGCCGAAGGATTATTTTTGAACCTATTGAATTCGTAAAGAACCTTTCCTATCATTCGACCACGATGCCGCCATCGACGAAGCGGCACGGCAGCCTCGCACGGCAGTTCCTTGGCAACGAGATCGCGGCCCCCGGCCGCTAGGAGACAGGCATGAGCGATTCCACCTGGCAGGACCCCGGCGCCAGCCGTTCGGACGGCGCCGCCGCCGCGGATGGCGCGGACGACGCGCAGCAGGCGCAGCATTTCCGGCGCTCGGTCGGGCTGTTCCCGGCCATCGCGGTCAACATGATCCAGATCTGCGGGGTGGGGCCGTTCCTGACCATCCCGGCCATCGTGGCGGTGCTCAACGGGCCGCTGGCGGTGATCGGCTGGGTGTGCGGCGCGCTGCTGGCGATGGCCGACGGCCTGGTCTGGGCCGAGCTCGGCGCGGCCATGCCGGGCGCGGGCGGCACCTACCTGTATGTGCGCGAGGCCTTCCAGTACCGCACCGGCAAGCTGATGCCCTTCTTGTTCGTGTGGACGGCGATGCTGTCGATCCCGCTGATCATGAGCACCGGCATCATCGGCTTCGTGCAGTACCTCGGTTTCTTCCTGCCGAACCTGAGCCCCTGGCAGTCGCATGCGATCGGCATCGCCGCGGTGGCGCTGGTGGTGTTCGCGCTGTACCGGCGCATCGAGTCGATCCGCACGCTGGGCGCGGTGCTGTGGATCGTGATGGTGCTCGCGGTGCTGCTGACCACGGCCGCCGCCTGGAGCGACTTCCACCTGCCGCTGGCGCTGTCGATGCCGCCCGACGCGTTCGACGCGGGCAAGTTCTTCACCGGCCTGGGCGCCGGCCTGATCATCGCGATCTACGACTACGCCGGCTACAACACCACCGCCTACATGGGCGACGAGCTGAAGAACCCCGGCCACGTGATGCCGCGCTCGATCATCGTGTCGATCCTGGCGATGATGGTGTTCTACCTGGCGATGAACATCGGCGTGATCGGCACCGTGCCCTGGCAGGAGGTGGCGAAGTCGAGCTCGGTGGCCTCGCTGGTGGTGGAGCGCAACTGGGGACACACGGCCGCGGCAATCATCACCGCGCTGATCCTGGTGGCGGCGCTCGCCTCGGTGTTCGCGGGCCTGCTCGGCGGCTCGCGCGTGCCCTTCCACGCGGCGCGCGACGGCGTGTTCCTGGCCGCCTTCGGGCGCCTGCACGCGAAGCACGATTTCCCGCACGTGGCGCTGCTGGTGATGGGTGTGGTGACCGCGATCGGCACCTTCTTCGACCTGACCACCGTGATCAACATGCTGGTGGCCGTCGCGGTGCTGCTGCAGTCGGTCGCGCAGATCGCCGCGCTGACGGTGCTGCGTCGTCGCCAGCCGGGCCTGCGCCGGCCCTACCGGCAATGGCTCTATCCGCTGCCGAGCCTGCTCGCGCTGGTCGGCTGGCTGTATGTGTTCTACGCGACCGATGCGCGTTCGCAATGGATGTCGACGGCATGGATCGCGCTCGGCGTGATCGCGTTCCTGGTCTGGGCGCGCATCGCGAAACAATGGCCGTTCGGGCCCAAGCGCGTGCGGGAAGTGTTCCTGGAGCGCCAGCAAGGCCGGCCGCGAGCCGGCGTGGAGCAGTCATGAACGAAGTGGCAGGGCAGATGGGACTGGGTGGCAAGAGCGGGACGGCGACGGCGGGCTGCCTGCTGGCGATCGATTTCGGCGGCACCAAGATCGCCATGGCGACCGCCACGCCATCGGGCGAGCGGCTCGGCGAGGCGGAGATCCCGACGCTGGCCGCCGAGGGCGCGGCGCGCGTGCTGGCGCGCACGCGCGAGGCCGGGCTCGGCTTGCTGGCGCGCACGCGCCGCGAGCATCGCGGGGCGGACGATGCCGGCGCATTGCCCTTGCTGGCGGTGGCGGCCGTCACGCCCGGCATCGTGCAGCCCGACGGGATCCGGTTCGCGCCGAACAATCCCGGCTGGGAGACGCTCGCGCTCGAACCGGCGCTGCGCCGGATGTTCGAGGTGCGGGTGGTGGGCGTGGCCACCGACGTGAAGGCCGCGGCCCTGGCCGAGGCGCGCTTCGGCGCGCTGGCCGGGGTCGGCACCGGGCTCTACGTGAACCTCGGCACGGGGCTCGCGGCGGCGGCCGTGATCGACGGGCGCGTGCTGCGCGGCGCGCGCGGCGCGGGCGGCGTGATCCCCTTCATCCTGCTCGGCGCGGGCGGCCAGCGCGCCTGCGCCGGCGCGGGCGGGCGGGCACGGGGCGGGCGGCGAGATCGGCTACCGGTTGCCCGGCGCGGCAGGCGAGCGCGCCTGGGCCGAGGGCGGCGCGCGGCTGGAGGAACACGCGGGCGGGGGCGCGCTGGCCGCGCGCGTGTCGGCGCTGCTCGGGCGCGAGACCAGCGCGCGCGAGGCCTTCGCGCTGGCCGCCACGCAGCCCGCGGTGGCCGCGCTGCTCGACGAGGCGCTCGACACGCTGGCGCGCCATGTCGCCAATCTCGCGCTGATGATCGATCCCGAGCGCATCGTGCTGGGCGGCGGCATGGCGCGCGTACCGGCCCTGGTGGAGCGGCTTCGCGCTGCCGTGGCGCGCGCCGCGCTGTTCGAGCCGCAATGGCAGCGTGCCGCCTTCGGCCACGGCGCGGCCCTGCAAGGGGCGATCGTGGTCGCGCTCGATGCCTTGCGCGAGTCCGCGCAGGGGGCGGCGCAGCCGGCGGCGATCGCCGCTGCCTGATCGGCCGATTCCCCACATCATCGCGTCTCGCGTCTCGCCTCGCGTCGCTGCGCGCCCCGGCGAAGCGAGGCGCGAACCGCCGTCTTCGAGCACCTCGCCCGCTCCACATTGATCCGATCTTTGGCGCGCCTCGCGCCATCCATCGAGGCAGCTCAGGGATATCCCGCCTGCGCCGCGCGCGTCGCGCTGCCGTCAAACACTGACCGGTTTGAAACACGGTCCAGTAACCCGAGCGAGAGCCCCAGATGCGCACCTTTACCCTGAACCGGAAACTGACGTCGATGATCGCGATCCTGTGGATCGGCCTGCTGCTGATCGCGGGATTCGGCGCCTGGCATGCCCGCCAGTCGATGCTCGAGGCGCGCCGCGCGGCGCTCGACTCGCTGATCAGCGAGGCCTATGGCGTGGCCGAGCATTACTACCAACTCGCCCAGCAGCACACGCTGCCCGAGGACGAGGCCAAACAGCGCGCGCTCGATGCGATCGCGGCGATGCGCTACGGCAGCGACGGCTACATCTCGATCAACGATTCGCAGCCGGCAATGATCATGCACCCGATCAAGCCGGCCCTGAACGGCACCAACCTGGCGAACTTCGCCGATCCGAACGGCGCCCACCTGTTCGTCGACATCGTCAAGGCGGGCAAGGAGGGCGGCGAGGGCAGCAGCGCGCCGGGCTACGTGCATTACCTGTGGCCCAAGCCCGGCGCCGACGCGCCGGTCGAGAAGACCAGCGTGGTGCGCCGCTTCGCGCCCTGGGACTGGTTCCTGGTGACCGGCATGTACATGGACGACATTCGCGCGGCCATGTATCGCGACATCCTCACCTGGCTGGCCGTGTCGGGCGCGCTGGGCATCGTCGCCTCGCTGCTGATGGTGCTGGTGCTGCGCAGCGTGCGGCACAGCCTCGGCGGCCATCTGGAGTCGGCGGTGGAGACCGCGCAGCGCATCGCGCAAGGCGACCTGACCGCCCATGTCGCGCTGCGCGGCGACGATCGCGGCAGCCTGCTGCACGCGCTGCACACCATGCAGGCGGGGCTCATCGAGATGGTCTCGCGGGTGCGGCTCGGCACCGAGAACATCAACGTCGGCGCCACCGAGATCTCGGCGGGCAACACCGATCTCTCGCAGCGCACCGAGCAGCAGGCGGCGGCCCTGGTCGAGACCGCCTCCAGCATGGACGAGATCACCTCGCACGTGCGACAGAGCGCGGAAAGCGCCTCGCAGGCGGCCGCGCTGGCCGGGCAGGCGGCCAACGTGGCCACCCGCGGCAGCGAGGTGGTGGGCGACGTGGTGCGCACCATGGCGGCGATCACCGACAGCTCGCGCAAGATCGCCGACATCATCGGCGTGATCGACGGCATCGCGTTCCAGACCAATATCCTGGCGCTGAACGCGGCGGTGGAGGCGGCGCGCGCCGGCGAGCAGGGCCGCGGTTTCGCGGTGGTGGCCGCCGAGGTGCGCTCGCTGGCGCAGCGTTCGGCCACCGCCGCCAAGGAGATCAAGTCGCTGATCGAGACCTCCACCGACACGGTCGAGCAGGGCGCCTCGCTGGTCACCGACGCGGGTTCGACCATGCAGGAGATCGTGCAGTCGGTGAAGCGCGTCAATGAGATCCTCGGCGAGATCAGCCAGGCCGCCACCGAGCAGAGCACCGGCATCGAGCAGGTCAATCGCGCGGTGGGCGAGATGGACCAGGTGACCCAGCAGAATGCCGCGCTGGTCGAGCAGGCCGCGGCCGCCGCGCATTCGCTGAAGGACCAGGCCGACGCGCTGCGTCACGCGGTGACGCAGTTCGCCTTGCCGGCCTGAGCCGGCGACGCCCGCCGTCGCGGCGGGCGGTAACGAAAAACAACGAAAAAGGGAGCGTCGCCCGACGCTCCCTCGACGGCCCCGGCCTATTCCAGGGCGCCGGGCCGAGCCATGTTCGGCATCCTTACTTCTGCGGCAGCGGCACGGCCTGGCGCGCCAGCAGGCGCCAGCCGTCCGGATGATGCTTCCAGACCTGCAGCACGCCGATGTGCGAGGTGGTGACCTTGCCGTCCGGCTGGTTGTTCTCCGAATCGAACACGTGGCGCACGATCGCGTTGTCGCCGACCACCTTGACGGTCTGGTCCGACAGCGTCACCGACTTGAACGCGCCGGTGCCCACCAGATCCTTCAGGAATTCCGCGCGATCCTCGATATGGGCCGAGGAATGGCCGTAGCTCAGTTCCGGCTCGGTCAGTTTCTTCAGCGTGGCCTCGTCGCCGGCCACCATCGCCACGCGCAACTGCTCGACCGCCTTGGCGACCGCCGCGTCGCCGCTCGCGTGCGAAGTCGCCGCGCCGGCCATCAGGCTGGCGCTGGCCAGCGCGACGCCGAGCGCGGCGCGCAGGGCGGTATGGCGGGTTGTCTGGAACAGCATCTGTCGTCTCCTGTGGTGTCGATGGGGGTTGGGCAAGCGGGATATCGAACCCGCGCGGCCGTGCCGGCACGGCCATTCATCGGTTGTCCGATATCGTTTCGGAACGTTATTCCATTTATGAAACTGGTCCCATCGCGGTTAACCCTGCAAGCACGGCCGTATATGGCTCGAATCGGAAAAATCGGCAGCCGCGAGATGCTCGTTGCGGAACGATATTCCGAACTCATCTGACGTGAGACTTTGTGGCTCGCAAAACGGCGCGCGACGCCTCGCGCGAACCCGGCTCGGGGTTGACCCGGCGGCGGGTTAGCCCCTAAGGCGCGATAAGCGGATGGAATCGCTCCCCCGCAAAATTTGATTGGATTTCCGTCGGGCCGCGCCTGTATGTTGTCGGAACCGGTACCTTGGCTGGCCACCCCGCCGCACGTGCCGGCGCGGTTGCGGTCGTTGTCGAGTTTCGAGCGGGCGCGCCCATCCTCGCCATGGGGCGCGTCGACACCTAGAACGTACAGAACGAGACCCCAGCAAGGAGACACCCGATGAAGCCCACCACTCCCGACGCGCTGCCGGCCGAGGCCGGAGCCGCCCAGGCCGGCACGCGCGACGCGGCCTCGCCGCGCGTGCGCCGCATCCAGCGCACCGCGCTCGCGCTGCTGCTGATGAGCGGCGTGGTCAACTACCTCGACCGCTCGACGCTGTCGATCGCCACCCCGCTGATCCGCCAGGACCTCGGCTTCTCGGTGCCGCAGATGGGCCTGCTGCTGTCGGCCTTCCTGTGGGCCTATGCGTTCGCGCAACTGCCGGCCGGCATGCTGATCGACCGGCTCGGCGCGCGCCTGACGCTGGCCATGAGCCTCGCGCTGTGGTCGGTGGCGCAGACCTTCGGCGGCGTGGTCAACGGCTTCTCGCAGTTTTTCGCGGCGCGCATGGTGCTCGGCGTCGGCGAGGCGCCGCAGTTCCCCACCAGCGCGCGGATCGTGCGCGACTGGTTCGCCAAGCACGAGCGCGGCACCGCCACCGGCATCTGGAACAGCTCGTCGACGCTCGGCACCGCGATCTCCGCGCCGCTGCTGACGATCCTGATGCTGAACCTCGGCTGGCGCTGGATGTTCGTGGTGATGGGGGTGGCGGGCCTCGCGCTGGCGCTGGCCTTCTACCTGCTGCATCGCGACCCGCGCCATGTCTCGCTGACCCAGCGCGAGCGCGAGTATCTCGACGATACCGAGGGCCTGGCCAGCACCCGCCCGACCTGGGCCGACTGGCGCCACCTGCTGCGTTATCGCACCACCTGGGGCATGCTGCTGGGCTTCTTCGGCACCATCTACGTGCTATGGCTCTACAACGCCTGGCTGCCGACCTACCTGCAGATGGAGCATCACCTGACCATCGCGCGCACCGGCTGGGTGGCCGCCGTGCCCTACCTGTTCGGCGTGATCGGCAGCCTGTCGGGCGGGCGCATCTGCGACGTGCTGGCCCGGCGCGGCGTCTCGCAGATCAACAGCCGCAAGTACCCGATGGTCGCCTCGCTGCTCGGCATCGCGGTGTTCACCCTGCTCACGGCGCTGACCGACAACACCGCGCTGGCGGTGACCTTCATCTCGGTGTCGATGATGCTGATGTACATCTCCTCGAGCGCGGCCTGGGCGATGGCCTCGGTGGCGGCGCCGGCCAACTCCACCGCCTCGATCGGCGCGATGCAGAACTTCGGCGGTTATTTCGGCGGCGCGCTGGCGCCGGTGGTGACGGGCTTCATCGTGCAGGCCTCGCACTCGTTCAAGCCGGCGCTGTATGTCGGCGCGGCGGTGGTGGTGGTGGCGATGATCGGCTACTGGACCCTGGTGGGCGAGCCGGTGCCGGTGCGCGGCAGCGAGGAAGCGGTTTAGGCGCGTGCTCCGGCCGGGAGGCCGGCGCCGCCGCGCCGCGGCCTCATTTCCAGAGTAGCGCGCGTGGCGAGAATCCCAGCTTCTCCCTGGCGCGCAGGTTCGACGCGCCGCTCTGCCGGGTGTGGTAGTAGACCGCTTCCTCGCCGGCGGTCTCGAGCGCGTCCTCGGCACTCAGCCGTCGGGGCGCCGGCGCGTCGACCCAGCGGGCGAAGGCCGGCATCCAGTGCGCGACCGGCAGCGGATCGTCGTCGACGATGTTGTAGACACCCGGTTCGCCGGTGATCGAGGCAACCGTCGCCGCGAGCACCTCATCTTGGTACTGGCCGATGGTTCGGGTGTTTTCGCCGATTTCACCGGGCGCATCGTACCGAAGCCGGCCCGACGTGGGCTCGATACCGGCCATGAATCCCGCGCCTGGTGGAGCCGCCGGATATCGAGCATCAATCACTCGGTATTAATCGAAATGAATTCGGTTGAATTTGCCGACTTCATTTCGACAAAGAGTAATGTTTTCCTGATTTGATCAAAATGATCGGAGCCGTCGGCACCCTTTACCAGCTTGGCGTAGCGCCAAGGGAGCGGATCGTTGATTCGATTTTTCCGATGGGACGAATGATTGCCTATTTCGAATCAATACCCTACTGCTTACGGCCTGAAATGTATTTATACTGCGCAGGCTAAAAATAAGCTTACGGGTTCGTCGTGAATAACTTGAACGATACCTTGCACGCGTTTGCGACGGGGGCGGTGGACTGGAACAACCGGCCGGTGGCGCTGAACTTCGGCAAGGCGCAGGATACGCTCGGCCACCTGCTGGCCCTCCAGCACGCGGATATCCGCGAAGGCCTGATGACCGGCGTGCATGGCTACCTGACCTGCGTGTGCGCGCGGCGCGACCTGGCGCCGACGCTGTTCATCGGCGTGCCCGTCTCGGTGCGCCTGGTGACCGATCGCGGCCAGTTGCGCACCATCAACGCCATCATCCGCGACGTGCAGATCGGTCAATCCGACGGCGAGCTGACGGTCTATCAATTGACGATCTGCGACGCGCTCTCGTTGATGGACAAGCGAATCAACTCGCGCATCTTCCTGAAGCGCAGCGTGGTCGACATCCTGGCCGTGATGCTGGACCAGTGGCGCCAGCGCAGCCAGACGCTGGCCTCGGCGTTCGAATACGACCTGTCCCTGCTCGATACCTCGCGCTACCCCGCGCGCGAGCTGACCCGGCAGGTCAACGAATCGGACGCGGCCTTCCTGCGGCGCCTGCTGCGGCGCGAGGGCATCAGCGTGTTCGTGCGCGCCGGCGCGGCCCAGAACGGCGGCGGCGAGACGCCGGTGCATACCCTGGTGTTCTGCGACGACCCGATGCGCCTGCCGCAGGCTTCCGCGGGCACCGTGCGCCTGCACCCGCGCGATGCGGGCACCGAGCAACGCGACACGGTCACGCTGTTCGCCCTGCATCGCCGCCTGATTCCCGGCATGACGGCGCGCCCGTCGTGGGACTACAAGAAGGCCCGCATGGACGAGTCGACCGCGGCGGCCGCCATCGACCAGGGCGCGGCGGGCAACGACCTGGCGACGCTGCTGACCGACGTGGCAATCGAGATCCCGCACGTCGGCGATTCCTGGGACGACCACGACCGCATCACGCGCGATCGCATGCTCGCGCATCAGTTCGAGGCCGAGCGTCACGACGGCGTGAGCAGCGTGCGCGACATGCCGGTCGGCTACTGGGTCACGCTCGCGGGCGACGTCGATCTCGACATGCAGGCCGCCGAGAAGCGGCAGTTCCTGATCACCTCGGTCCATCACGAGATCTGGAACAACCTGCCGAAGGACTTGACCGGGCGGGCCCATGCGCTGTTCGCGGCGAGCCGCAATCTCGCCAACGCGGCGCCGGCCGCGCCGGCCGAACTGGCGACGGAATCGGACACGCGCTACGAGAACCGTTTCACCTGCGTGCAGCGCGGCGTGCCGCTGACGCCGGCCTACGACCCGAACACCGACCTGCCGCCGGTGCACTTGGCCACCGGCGTGATCGTCACGCGCGACGGCGAGGAGGTGGTGTGCGACGCGATGGGGCGCGTCTACGTGCAGCTCCAGGGGCTCGATCCCGACGACCACGCGCATGCGCAGGGCGCCGGCACCAAGGGCGACGCGGGCGACAGCGCGCCGATCCGCCTGGCCTCGAGCCTGGCCGGCACGAACTTCGGCGATTCCTTCCTGCCGCGGGCGGGCATGGAGGTGCTGCTCGGCTGCATCGGCGGCGACCCCGACCGGCTGGTCATCATCGGCGTGCTGGGCAACGGCACCACGCCGCCCGCGAGCTTCACCCATACCGGCACGCTGCCCGGCAATCGCCACGTATCGGGCATCAAGACCAAGGAAATCAAGGGCCAGCGCTACAACCAGCTCAGGCTCGACGACACGCCCCAGCAGATCAGCGCGCAACTGGCCAGCGAGCACGCGCACACGCAGCTGAACCTCGGCTACCTGACCCAGCCGCGCCAGGACGGCGTCGGCCAGGATCGAGGCGAGGGCGCCGAGCTGCGCACCGACGCGGCCGCCGCCCTGCGCGCCGCGCAAGGCATCCTGCTGACCACCTACGCGCGCACCCAGGCGAGCGGCGGCCAGCTCGACCGCGACGAACTGCTGAAGCTGCTCGGCGAATGCACGGAGCTGTTCAAGTCGCTCGGCGACTATGCCGGCCAGCATGGCGGGCAGGCCGCGGACGGCGCGGGCCAGGCCGATGTCGCGCAGCGCTTTCGCGGCTGGGCCCCGGGCGCGGGCGGCGGCGCCGGCGAGGCGGGCGCGTCGCCCGCCGACGGCGGCCCCTCGCTGATCGCCTTCGGCGCGCAGGCCGGCACGCTCAACGTGACGCCTAAGACGCACCTGAGCTATGCCGGCGAGAACATCGACCAGGTCGCGCAGCAGCACGTGCAATTGATGAGCGGGCAGCGCCTGAACGCCACCGCCGGGCAGGGCATGCAACTGTTCGCGCGCGGCGCGGGCGTGCAGGCGGTGGCCGGCGAAGGGCCGATGCTGCTGCAGGCGCAGGCCGACACGCTGACCGCCAACGCGCAGAAGGGCCTGCGCATCGCCAGCAACGAGGGCGAGGTGCTGGTCACGGCGCCGGTGATCCGCCTGGTCGCGGAAGACGGCAGCTACATCCGGATCGGCGAGGGCGTGACGCTGGGCACCAACGGCGACATCAAGCTGCTGTCGGCCTCGCACCAATGGGGCGGGCCGTCCACGCAGCAGGCCGCGAAGACCAGCTTCGCCAGCCAGCCGACCGACCAGCAGTTCCGCCTGCATTTCCCCGGGCACACGGCCGACGCGCCGGCGCCCGCGGCCAACCAGGCCTATCGCATCACGCTCAACGACGGGCGCGTGGTGGAGGGCAAGTCCGACGCGAGCGGGCTCACGGACATGGTGAAAGACGACGTGATGCGCATCGCGAAGATCGATATCTTGAAGCCGTCGCTATAAGACGGCAGGGGGAGAAACTCAATGGCAGACGACAGCAGCGGCTATCGCGTGCACGCGCAGGGCGCCGGCGTGACGATGACCGACCGGCCCGACGCGCGCAACGTCCCCTTGCCCGGCAACCTGCCCGGGATCGTGATCTTCATCCACGGCGTGAACGATACCGGCGCCGTGTATTCGTTCGTCGAACAGGGGCTGTGCCAGGGGCTCAACGAGCGTCTGTCGCGCGCCGACCTGAAGCCGGGCAGCTACGGCGACCAGTACCGGCGGGCCAAGGCGCAGAGCCGCAACGGCGCCACCGCGCGCAACAACGAGGTGCTGTCCGATCCGGACACCTACCTGTATCGCCGCACGGTGGGCGACGCGACCCACAGCATGTTCCTGCCGTTCTACTGGGGGCTGCGCGCCGACAACAAGGACATCGCGAAGATCCACAACGCCGGCATCGTCTCGAGCACCTCGCAGGACGAGAACCACAACCTGATGACGCGCGGCCAGTACCAGGACGTCTACGGCAACCGGCTCGACGCGCATTTCGCCAAGGCCGGCGGCTTCTTCGCCAACGCCACCAACAACATCCCGCAGATGTACGGCGAGGGCTTCAAGCCCGACTGGGTCACGCGGCGCGTGATGCACAACGCGCTGGGCGGCAACACGCTCTACGCGGGGCAGGCGCCGCAGCGCCGCTACTTCGTGCTGGCCGCGGCGCGTCTGGCCAGGCTGATCATGACGATCCGCACCATCCAGCCGAGCGCGCTGGCCCTGGCCGCGGGCATGAATCCCGAGCACGAGACCATCACCGTGATGGGCCACAGCCAGGGGACCATCATCACGCTGCTGGCGCAGGCGATGCTCAAGCAGAAGGGGCAGCGCTGCGTCGACTGCATCATCATGGTCGACACGCCCTACAGCTTCCACGCGACCGACGACGGCAGCAACCAGACCGGCCACGGCAAGCTGAAGACCATGATCGACATCACCAACGCGGTCACCAGCCAGCCGCACACGATTCCCGACCTGGCCGAGCTGATGATCAATGCCGACAAGTCGCACGGCCGCGCCGGCAAGGACTGGAGCAAGGCGAACGGCAAGCGGCTCGACAAGGGCGGCAAGAACTGGATCACCTTCGACGAACGCGACAATCGCGGCAAGGTGTACCTGTATTTCTGTCCCGAGGACACCGTGGTCGGCCTCAAGAAGGTGCAGGGGATCGGCACCTTCGGCGTGCCCGACCAGGTGCCGGCCGACGGCGCCGCGGCGCGCCAGGGCAAGACCATGCCGGCCATGACGGCGCTCGCGCCCAAGCGCTTCTTCCAGCGCATGTGGACGCGCATGGAGCGCGATCACAACGGCGACGGCAAGTTCCGCAAGGTGCCGGTCGGCACGGCGCCGGCCCGCGTGCCGGTGCGCGACGCGTACGAGCGGCTGTCGCCGGGGCCGGACACCGACGGCTCGATGGTCGGCACGGCGGTCGGCATGGGCACCAACGCGGCGCTGCAGTCGTCGTTCTCGCGCAACGACATCCGCTTCATCAACGGCGAGGAACTGAAGCCGCCCTGCGTACCCGACATGTATGGCGGCGAGATCCAGAAGGGCGGCCCGCGTCCCGGCCACGCCGATGTCGCCGGCCTGATGACGCCCGACGACGTCACCAAGGACGTCGGGCTCGGCAACCAGTACGCGAGCTTCAAGTGGGTCGACGTCGATACCACGCGCAATCCGTTCGCCGGCACCGATTCGTACAAGGCCGCCTTCAATCGCGGCAAGGACGTCGACGACCAGTCGCAGAACTGGCGCATCACCACCTCGCTGAGCTCCACCCTGCTGACGCCGGCGCTGCCCCAGCGCGTGGTCCAGCGCGAGGAAACGCCGAACGAGGCGCGCGCGCGCATGGAGAAGGATCCCGCCGCGCGCGAGGCCAACAACTATCACTCGGGCCTGCTGCACAGCGCCGAGAACCATCGCTGGGTCACCGCGATGGACGTGGCGATCGGCCAGGCCGTCACGCTCGACGATCCGGCCTGGCGCGAGCTGCTGACCCTGATGGCGGACTGGAAGGTGGACGCGGCCACGATGGCCAAGATCCAGCGCAATGCAGCCTATTCGCGCCTCGATACGGACACGCGAAATTTCATCAAGGCCGTTTCGGATTACTACCAGAGCGGCAGCTTCCCGGCCGAGCACTTCGTCTCGTCCACCATGCCGCCGCTGGTGACCAGCGAGCTGACGCCGAGCGCGGTGGCCGCGCAGAAGAAGGCCGAGGAAGAGTACTGGCGGCAGGAATCGCAGAAGGCCCAGGCGATGTACGGCAACAAGACGATGGGCGAGATCTTCCAGGGCTTTCCGCGATGATCACGAGACCGCGTATTTGGCCGTATGCTATCGCCTTCGCGGTGGCGGCGATCGCCTGGCTTCTGCTGGTGATGGCCAGACACTACAGTTATTGGGAAACGACGGGCCGGGAGATGCCGGATATGGCAAGCAGTATTCGCAATGGCGTGGTGGTGGCCTTGGGGCTGGCGGTGCTCGCCTACGGATTGAGCGTGGCATGGGTGCATCGCAGTGCCGCGAAGACGCCCGCCGAGCCGGCCGCGCAGGCCCAGGCCGCCGCGGCCGGGGCCGCGCCCGGCGAGAGCCACGCCGCGCTCGCGCACGGCTTCAACGGCGCGAGCGCCTTGCTCGCGCGCAAGGGCCCGCAGGCGGTGCTCGAGGTACGCGGGCTCGGCGCCGTGACCGGCTACGAGACCAACCAGGAAATCTGGGCGAAGATCGCCCAGAAGGCCGACAACCACGCCAGCTATTTCTCGAGCAATCCCGAGGATTATCCTGACAGCGAGGATGCGCGCCTCGACGACATGCGCGTGTCGATCACCACCAGCTTCAAGCTCGGCGCGCGGCATGCCGTCGAGTACTGGCCGGTGCCGGTGATCGTGTGGGGGCCGGCCAAGAATGCGCACAACGCCTATCGCGCCGCGATGAACATCGCCGACAGCCGGCAGAAGGCGGGGCTCGGCGTGACGATGTTCCTGTGGCAGGAGGATGCCAATGGCGACGACGGCGCGGCCATGCTCGAGAAACTGTTCGACTTCTTCGACGCGCATCCCGACGTGCCCGCCGCGCTGGTCTACAGCCTCGACGGCTCGACCATGCGTTCGCTGCTCGGCGCGCCCGGCAGCGGCGGCGCCGCGCCGGCGGCACACGCGAGGCCGGCGCTGCCGGACAGCATCGTCGCGATGCTGGTGTCGCGCTCCGATCGCGTCGATCGGCTGGTGCGCCCGTTCGCGGTCGAGCAGACCGAGCAGATCGATCGCACCCACGGCGAATACGATGTCGTGAAGCTCTGGAATTTCTACTGGGACAAGAACGACGATCGCGGCCCCGAGGGTTTCGACGCCCACTATCGCAAGCAGGCCAAGGCGGCCGGCGTCGACGATCCGGACTCGATCGGCACCATGACGGCGAGCTGGTGGCAGGCGCAACTGCCGGCGTTCTGGAAGACCATCGGCAACCAGGGCCCCGGCCAGTTCACGACCTCGTCCTACCTCCCGGTGCGCTGGACCAACTGGCAACTGCGCCAGTTCGACGACGCGCCGCTGCTGGGCTACCTGCATCGTCCCGTCGACGTCAAGCTGACCGACGATCATGGCCAGCCGCTGAAGACCGCGGCGCAGGCGGCCGCGCTGAAGGCCGGCTGGGAGCAGGCGGTCGCGGCGCTGCCGCAGGGCCGCGAGCCCAGGCGGGTGTTCTACGACACCACCGCGGACCGGCTGTGGGTGGTGCCGCTGAACCAGGCGCTGGCCCAGCTCGGCGCGGGCGCGCCCAGCCTCGACGATGTCAAGGAGGGTTACGACATCGGCGCGCGCATCGGCAATACCGGCGTGAGTTCGCCGCTGGTGCAGATCGGCCTCGGCCTGATCGCGGGCTACGACGACGGCGGCGCGAGCGCGACCGTGAACCGGCGCCCGAACGGCACCGCCAGCATCGTGATGGTGAGCCCGCCCGAGGACGGCAACAAGGCGGCGTGGCAGCAGAAGACCGGCGGCAGCCCCTTCAAATGATGGCCGGCATGCCCAAGGTATCGACTCGCGCCACGCGGCTGCGCCTGGAAGCAGGGAGGCGGCGATGCGCGGCGTGATCCGGATCGGCGACGCCACCTCGCATGGCGGCAAGGTGGTCACGGGCCGCGATACCTCGACCGTGATGGGGCGCGCGGTGGCCTGCGTCGGCGATCGCTGCACCTGCCCGATGTCGGGCCACGAGCATTGCGTGATCGTGGAGGGCGACCCGCAGGTCCTGATCGACGGCGTCGCCGTGGCCTTCGACGGCCACCACACTTCCTGCGGCGCCACGCTGATTTCCTCGGTGCCCAGCTCGGGGCGGACCTAGGATCTTTCCTCTCGCGCTCTGGTTCGCCCCGGCGCCCGGCCCGATCGAGGGCCGGCCGCGCGCCGCGCTCAGGGCGCGGGCGTGATCCGCGCCGGCAGCTTCAACCCATGACGTTCCCCGCAAGCGCTCAAGGCCGGCGCGATCGCCGGATGCAGCCTCACGCCCGCCTGCAACTGCTCGCGCTTGCGCGCCAGGCCCCGGTCGCCCGGCATCCGCACCTCGGAAAAGCCGGGGCGCGGCGGGTTGCTGCGGCAGGCCTCGGCGATCCAGTCCATCTGCCGCCTGAAATCCGCCTCGCCGCCGAAGGCCGAGGGATCGTGCAGCGTCAGGTAGACCGTCGCGCCCCAGCCGTCGGGCGGATCGGCGCGGCCGTGGCCGGCCAGGCCGCCGGTGAGCGCGTCGATCAGCAGCGCCAGGCCGAAACCCTTGTGCCCGAACGGCAGGCCGCCGAGCGGCAGGATGGTGCCGGGCGGCTCGGTGTTCAGCACCGCCGGGTCGCGGCTGGCATTGCCCTCGGCGTCGAGCAGTACCGGCTCGTCGAACTGCTGGCCGGACTTGGCCAGGCGCGCGCTCATGCCGTTGGTGACCAGCGAGGCCGAGATGTCGATCAGGAACGGCGTGCCCGAGGTGGGGATGCCGGCCGCGATCGGGTTCGGTGTGAACACCGCGCGCGTGCCGCCGAACGGCGCGACGCTGTGGGTGGCCGGGTCCGAGCTGCCGAGCAGGATCATGAAGCCCTCGGCGGTGGCGCGCTCCAGGTAGCTGGCCAGGCAGGCGATATGGTGGCTGCGGCGGATCACCAGGGTGGCGCTGCCGTATTGCCGGGCGCGCGGCGCCAGCGTCTCGATGCCGGACAGCACCAGCGAGGGCCCGGGCAGGCGGCGGCCGTCCCACAGCAGGCTGGCGCCGCGGTCGGACAGCACCTCCGGCTCGCCCGAGCGCGTCATGGTCCCGCGCTCGAGTTCGCCCACGTAGGGCGCGAGCAGCGCGAGGCCATGCGTGTCGTGGCCCATCAGGTCGCCGTCGACCAGGGTGGCGGCGACGGCCCGCGCATGCGGCGCGTCGAGCCCGGCGGCGGCGAGCAGCGCCTCGGCGAAGGCCTGCAGTTCGGTGGCGGCGTAGCGGACGTCTTGAGTCATGGCGTGATCGGTTCGGGTTGTCGGGAGGGCAAGCGGGCGCGCTGTACGCGGCTCAGAGCGTCGCGCCGAGCTGCCAGGGCACGAACTCGTTCTGTCCGTAGCCGTGCAGTTCGCTGCGGGTCGGCTGGCCCGAGGCGGTGGCGAGCATCTGCTCGAAGATCCGTTGGCCGAGTTCGTCGATGCTGGCCTCGCCGTCGAGAATGGTGCCGCAGTTGATGTCGATATCCTCGGCCTGGCGGCGCCACAGCGCGCTATTGGTGCCGAGCTTCAGCGAGGGCGAGGGCGCGCAGCCATAGGCCGAGCCGCGCCCGGTGGTGAAGCACAGCAGGTTGGCGCCGCCCGCTACCTGGCCGGTCGCCGAGACCGGGTCGTAGCCGGGCGTGTCCATGAACACCAGGCCGGCGGCGCGCACGCTTTCCGCGTAGCGATAGACCTCCACCAGGTTGGTGGTGCCGGCCTTGGCGACCGCGCCCAGCGATTTCTCAAGGATGGTGGTCAGGCCGCCGGCCTTGTTGCCGGCCGAGGGATTGTTGTTGAGGTCGGCGTTCATGCGCCGGCAGTGTTCCTCCCACCAGCGGATCCGCGCCATCAGCTTCTCGCCGATCTCGGGCGAGACCGCGCGGCGCGTGAGCAGGTGCTCGGCGCCGTAGATCTCGGGCGTCTCCGATAGGATCGCGGTGCCCCCGTGCGCCACCAGCCGGTCGACCGCGGCGCCCAGCGCCGGGTTCGCGGTGATGCCCGAGTAGCCGTCGGAGCCGCCGCATTGCAGGCCGACGATCAGGTGGCGCGCCTCCACCGGCTCGCGCCGTACCGCGTTCGCGCGCGGCAGCATGGCCTTGATCGCCTCGACCCCGGCCGCCACGGTGGCGGCCGTGCCGCCGCTGGCCTGGATCGTCATGGTCTCGAGCGCGGCGCCGGACTCGATCGCCTGGTCGCGCAGCAGCGCGTCGATCTGGTTGGTCTCGCAGCCGAGCCCGACCATCAGCACGCCCGCGAAATTCGGGTGCCGCGCATAACCGCCCAGCGTGCGGCGCAGCACCGCGATCGGCTCGCCGTCGGAGGCGATGCCGCAGCCCAGGCCGTGGGTCAGCGCGATCACGCCGTCCACGTTCGGGTAGTCGGCCAGCGCCTCGGGGCGGATGTCGCGGCGAAACTGGTCGGCGATCGCGCGCGCGGCGGTGGCCGAGCAGTTCACCGAGGTCAGGATGCCGATGTAGTTGCGCGTGGCCACGCGCCCGTCGGCGCGCACGATGCCCGCGAAGCGCGCGGGCGTCGCGCTGGGCCGGGTCGGCCTGGCGTCCACGCCGAACGCGCCGTCGCGCTCGAACTCGCCCATCGACAGGTTGTGCACGTGGACATGCTCGCCGATCTCGATCGCGCGCGAGGCGAAGCCGATGATCTGGCCGTAGCGGCGCACCGGCGCGCCGGCCGCCACCGCGCGTCGCGCGATCTTGTGGCCGGCGGGGATCAGGCCGCGCGCGGTCACCCCGGCCTCGATCGATGCGCCCGCAACCAGTTGCCGGCGCGCGATCAGCACGTCGTCGTCGGGATGCAGCGCGACCACCTGGGCGGCGGGCTGGGTGGATGCCTCGGGAGCGGGGTCGGAATGGGCGGGGGCGCTGTCGAGCTTCATCGATCGTCTCGTTGGTCTCTTGGATATCGGGGGCCTGGCATGCGGCGGGCAGGGCAGGTCGAAGCACTTTAGGCAGACGCGCGATAAACGTCCAATCGAAGAATTGTTAGACTCGATTCCATTCGGTTATCGCCGCACTCAGGTTTACCCTATGGATCGCCATCGCCCCCTGTTGTCCGCGACGCTGCCCTCGAAGCTGCGCTTTCGCCACCTGCAGTTGCTCGAACTGCTGGGGCGCACCCACAACCTGCGCGCGGCGGCCGAGCAGATGCACGTCACGCAGCCGGCCGCCACCAAGATCCTCGGCGATATCGAGGCGATGTTCGGCGAGCGCCTGTTCGAGCGGCTGCCGCGCGAGATGCGGCCCACCGACCTGGGCCTGCTGGCGATCCGCTACGCGAGCAGCGCGATGTCCGGGCTCGGCAAGTTCGCCAATGAATTCGTGACCCAGCAGGGCGGTGGTTACGGGCACCTGACGGTCGGCGCGATCTCGGCCTCGGCCGCGCAGATCGTGATCGCGGCGATCCGCGAGATCCAGGCGCGGCGCCCGCGGCTGGTGATCAAGCTGGTCGAGCAGAGCAGCGACCAGCTCGCGATCTGGCTGGAGCACAAGCAGCTGGACCTGATGATCGGCCGGCTCACCGAGCCGCGCCAGCGCGCCATCTTCGATGCGGTCGAGCTGTCGGACGAACCGGTCTGCTTCGTGGTCGGCAGCCATCATCCGCTGCTGCGCGCGCGGCGCGTCGACATCGCCGATCTGGGCCATTGGCCCTGGATCCTCTATCCGAGCGCCACCGCGATCCGCCAACTGTTCGAGGAGACCTTCGCCAGCGCGGGGCTGGTCGCGCCGGTCGGGATGGTGGAGACGCCCTCGATCTTCTCGACCATCGAGCTGCTCCGCTCGACCGAGATGATCTCGCTGCAGCCGCGCGCGGTGGTGCAGCAGCGCATCGACGAGGGGCTGCTCGGCTGCCTGCCGATCGAGGTGCGCCGCAGCATGAGCCACTACAGCGTGATCACCCGCAAGAACGAGCTGCCCTCGCCGCAGATGGAGGAATTCGTGGCGATCCTGAGGCAGCGCGCGGCGGGCTAGCGGCGGCGGTTCGGGCTGAACCGGCGGCCTGCCCGGCGTACCGGGCCATCAGGCTTTCGGCGTGACTCGCCGATTTCACACATTCGCCGGAACGAGTGGTGTACGTTACGGTGAACTATCCGATCGACTCATTTTCCTTTTCCGGTGACATCGTCATGCAAGATAGATTCGCGTCCGCCTTCCAGCATGCTCCCTCGCCCACCGACCGGCCGGCGTTCTACCCGCTCGCGCAGTTCCCTCGATTGCAGGAGCTCGCCCTGAACTGGGAGGTGATCCGCGACGAGTGCATGAACCTGGATGCCCCCTTGCTCGAAATCGATCGCGTGGGCAAGAACCATGACCAGGTGCATGCCGAGATCATCGATCACGTCAGGAAGGGCGGGCGATACGGCTGGCTGCTGGGATGGAAGTCGGACGGAAGCTTCAATCGCGACTGGACGCAATACGGCCTGGTCGTGCGCGACCAGGCGATCCCGTTCGCCGCCGAGGCCATGCCGCGGACGATCGAGATGCTGGGCAGGATCAAGGGCATCAAGGTATGTGCCCTGTCGCGGATGATGCCGAACGTCTTGCTGAGCACGCATCGACATCCGGAGTTGCTCGAGCAGGGCATGCTGCAGATGCACATCACGCTCGACGCGGCGGCCGAGGGGAATTATGCCTACCTGAACGTGGCCGGCCATTTCAACCAGAACCAGGTCGGCAATGCCATCGTGTTCGACGGCTCGCTCGATCATTTCGCCCTGAATGCCTCGCCCGTGCCGCGCACGATCTTCTACATGGAGTTCGAGCGCGACAAGCAGATCCAGGGGTGATCCACGCCGCGCCGCGCCGGGCGGCACGGCGCTGGCAGGCGGCCCGCCGGGGCGGGCCGCCGATGCTCAGGAGACGTTCGCGCTGCAGCTCGGATACGGCGCCTTCTCGCCCGGCACGATCGGGCAGACCTTCAGCGGCATCAGGTTGCGCACGCGTTGCAGCCACATGGCGGCGTCGATATCGAGCGGCTTGGTGGACAGCGGGCCGCGCTGCGCCCATTGCAGCGTGTAGAGATCCTTGGCGCCCTTCACCACCGTGATCGCGGTGGTTTCGCTGTGGCCCGCGCTGGCCGCGGCATTGCCGCAACTCACCACCATCGAGAAGGCGTCGCTGCCGTTGAGCTTGCCGTCGTAGATGCCCTTGGCCGAGAAGCTCTGCGGGCAGGCCTTCTGGAAGCCGGCGGCGATGCCGGTGGCATAGCTCTTGGCATCGGCCTCCGGATGCTTGGCGATCACGTTCTGCGCGCCCGTCAGCGTGATCATCTGCGACCAGTTCGCGTTGGTTTCGCCGGGCAGCACCCATTCGTGCGCGTAGTCGTCGCCGCGCGTGCCTTCGTAGATCGACACGAAGCGCGTCGGCAGGCGGAAGTAGACCAGCTGGTTGTAGATCGGCGCGATGGTCGCGATCACGGGCAGCACCGATTGGCTGGCCGAGGCGGCGGGAGCGGCGGCGGGGGTTTGCGCCTGGGCGCCGGCGGCGAGTGTCAGGCTCAGCAGCGATCCCGCGAGCAGCGCGGTGGAGCGGATAACACGCATGATGTCCTCGTGGATGTTTTGGGCGTCAGTGTCGATGGCGTCATATGCACCATCCTAGGCTGCGAATGTATCGCAAACCTCCCGTTCTGGTCGATGCTTTTACGCTCTGCAACATGTTGCGGCGATGATCGCCGCTGCGTTGCGGCATCGCGCGTTAACAGTCTTTCACGCAGTCTTTCACGCGCGCAAATTCGTGAATGCGTATGCACCTATGCAAGCGCGAAGCATCGCCCGTGCCCGACGGAAACCGGCGCCGGTGGCAGGCCCGCGTATCGCGTCGATTTGGTTGCGTGCGCATCCATTAGGCATTTGATTCGGATCGCGAACGAAGCGCGTGATCGGCTGGGTCATTGCCGGGCCTCGAAGGGCGGGGCGCGAGCAGGAGGCGGCCGGTGATCGTGCGTGCCCTATGCGGGTCGAGGAGGATTGCCCTGCCGACACGTGAGATATACGATGTCGCTCAACTTGGGATGTAAAAGGCAGATTCAGGCATGAAGTAGCTGGGATCGATCTATTTTAAGTTGTCAGACGACATATAAGGAGATGGGATGAAACAGGTGCGTACGCTCCGTGCCCTCACGCTCGCGGTCTCGCTGGCGGCAGCCGGGCTGGCGACGGCTCCGGCCGCCGAGGCAGCCACCTACGCCTATGTCTCGAATGCCGACAGCGGCAGCATCTCGGTGCTGCGGCTCGATACGGCCAGCGGGGCGCTCACGCCGGTCGAGACGGTCGAGGCGGGGGGCACGGTGATGCCGATGGCGCTCTCGCCGAACCATCTGCGGCTCTACGCCGGGATCCGCTCGCAGCCCTATCGCGTGCTCAGCTTCGCGCTCAATCCGCTCGACGGCCGCCTCACCGAACTCGGCAGCGCGCCGCTCGCGCACAGCATGCCCTACCTGTCGACCGACGCGACGGGCCGCTACCTGTTCTCGGCCTCCTACGACGGCAACCTGCTGGCGGTCAACACGATCGGCGCGGACGGCTTGGTCGGCCCGGTCAGGCAGACCATCCCCACCGGCCCGAAGGCGCACGCGATCCTGCCCGCGCCCGACAATCGCGTGGCCTTCGCCTCGGTGCTCGGCGCCGACGCCTGGCTGCGGCTGCGCTTCGACGCCGGCACCGGCGAGCTGACGCTGGACGACGCGCCGGCCTATGCGCTGCCGCCCAAGTCCGGCCCGCGCCATTTCCGCTTCTCGCCCGACCAGCGCTTCGTCTACCTGATCGACGAACTGGACGGCAAGCTGCACGTGCTGGCCTTCGATCGCGAGCACGACCGCGTGAAGCCGGTGCAGACCGTGTCGATCCTGCCGCCCGGTTTCGGCGCCCAGACGCCCTGGGGCGCCGACCTGCACCTCACGCCGGACGGCCGCTTCCTCTACGCCTCGGAGCGCACTTCGAGCACGCTGGCCACCTGGCGCGTCGATCGCGCCAGCGGCCGTCTCACGCGCATCGCCACCACGCCGACCGAGAAGCAGCCGCGCGGTTTCGCGATCGATCCGTCGGGGCATTACCTGCTGGCGGTCGGGCAGTTGTCGACCTCGCTGCGCGTGTACCGCATCGATACGCGCAACGGTGCCCTGGCGCCGCTTGGCGAGGCGCCGGTCGGCAAGGGCGCGAACTGGATCGAGATGGTCGATTTCGACGGTTCGAACGGCGGCTGAGCGGCGAGGCGCGGCGCTTGCCCGCTCGCTCGCCCGCTTACCCGGCGGCGATCGGGTGGGTTTCCCGATGGCGGCGCCCGTGCCGCTCGTGAGATGATCGGCGCCGATCGCCGGCGCGCGTCGCGCTGCCGGCCAAACCACGAGACCTGCGCCGGGCGCGATGCCCGGCGGCCACCCGAGCGCCCCGATGGAAGCCTTTCCCCACCTGCTCACGCCGCGGCTGGTGCTGCGCGAGCTGAGCGCGGCCGATGCGCCGGCGCTCTACGCGATCCATGGCGACGCCCAGGCGATGCGCTGGTACGGCGCCGATCCGCTCACGGCGCCTGCCCAGGCGGCGCGCCTGATCGATACCTTCAGCGCCTGGCGGATCGCCGGCAGCGGCCTGCGCTGGGGCCTGGAGCGGCGCGCCGACGCGCGCCTGCTGGGCACCTGCGGGCTGTTCCGCTGGAGCCGCCCGTGGCGCAGTTGCACGATCGGCTACGAGCTGGCGCGCGAGGTCCGCGGGCAGGGGTTCATGCGCGAGGCGTTGGGTGCCGTGCTCGAGCACGGTTTCGAGACGATGGCGCTCAATCGCATCGAGGCGCGCGTGCATCCTGACAACGCGGCTTCGCTGCGTGCGCTCGAGGCGCTCGGCTTCGTGCGCGAGGGCTACCAGCGCCAGGCGGGTTACTGGGGCGGCGCATTCCACGATCTCGCGCAATACGCGCTGCTGCGCGAGGATCATCGTGCGCGCGGCGCGGGGGCCGCGCCCCCGATCGCGCGCCGCGCCTGAGCGGCGCGCTCGCGTTCACGCCGGCGGGCGCCGGACGCGGCCGCCCGCCGGCAGGCCACCGGCGCTGCCGGCAGCCATCCTCGACATCGCTCAGAAGGTGTGACGCAGGCCCACCGTCACGGCCACCTGCGTGTCGGTCGACGACGGCGACAGCGTGTTGATCATCGCGTGCGACAGCACCGAGCCGGCCGGCGCGCCGTGCACGTTCTGATAGACCCCTTCCAGGTAGATGTCGGTGCGCTTGCTGAAGGCGTAGTCGGTCTGCAGCATGGCGGTGTTCCAGCCCGGCGACGAGCCGTTGTAGGCGCCGCGCGTGTAGGTGTAGGCGCCCGACAGGCTCAGTGCCGGGGTCAGCGCGTATTTCGCGTTGACCTCGTAGTTGTCCAGGCGCAGCGTGCCGCTCAGGCTGCCCGAGGAGCCGTCGGCGGCGCCCAGGTAGGTGCCGGTGCCGAACGAATACACGCCGGTGGCGTTGTCGATCTGGGTGTGGCTCCAGACCAGGCCGACGGTGGCGGGGCCATAGGTG
Source organism: Burkholderia sp. Ax-1720 (assembly GCF_011753035.1). NCBI lineage: Bacteria > Pseudomonadati > Pseudomonadota > Betaproteobacteria > Burkholderiales > Burkholderiaceae > Burkholderia > Burkholderia sp. Ax-1720. The sequence continues at coordinate 31,718 of NZ_VWWK01000068.1, forward strand.
TAGTTGCCGCCCAGCGACCAGATCCGCTGCCGCTCGGCGACGAAGTTCGCGCTGGTGTCGCCGGTGGTGACCGCGCCGCTGCCGCTGCCGGCATCGTTGAGCTGCAGGTAGCCGGCCGCCAGGTTGACCGGGCCCTGCGCATACGACAGCGCGAAGCCGTAGGAGCGGTTGTTGGCGAAGTTGCCGGCCTGGTTGCTGAAGCTGTACATGGTCTCGAAGGTGAGGCCGCGCCAGGTCGGGCTCGCGTACTTGACCGAGTTGTTGATCACCACCGAGTTGGCGGCCAGGTTGTCGTTCTCGAACGGATGCGCGGCCAGGCTGCCGCCCCAGGTGTTGAACTCGGCCGACAGCGGGCCCACCAGGTCGTTCATCACGTCGAACTGGCGGCCGAAGGTGAGGGTGCCCGCCTGGGCGCTCTGCAGCCCGACCCAGGCCTGCGAGCCGAAGCCGTCGCCCGAGAAGGCCTGCGCGCCGTTGTTGAGCAGGAAACCCTGCTCGAGCTTGAACACCGCATGCAGGCCGCCGCCGAGGTCCTCGTCGCCCTTCAGGCCGAACACCGTGTTCTGCGTCGAGCTGCTGTTCTCCTGCCAGTTGCTGTGGCCCTGCTGGTTGTTGGTGTAGACGAGGCCGGTATCGATCAGGCCGTAGAGCGTGACGCTGCTTTGCGCGTACGAGGACGTCGAGACGGCAAGCGCGCCGAACAGCGCGACGGTGATCAGGGTGGGTTTCATCGAATGGCCTCCGCAATGGACGATGAGTGTGGTCGATTGATTTGCTGCCTGATGCATGTCGATCGGAAAAAGCGGCGCCGCGAATCGGGCGCGCGGCAATTCGGATCGGTCGAATCGATATCGTGTCGAGCTTCGCGCCGATGGAAATCGGTCGAAATCACCGGCTGCGAGCAACCGGTGCGACGAGCTTGCCGGGCGGCCCTGGCGGGGCGGTCCGGCGATCAGGCAACGGGCCGCATCATAGAACGCCGAAAATAAAAATGGCGTTGAAAAAGCCCCTGCGTGGTATTAAAAAAACAGAATTATTTTTTATGTGAAGCAAGCTGTCATTCAATCGACGATCAACGCGATTCAAATCCGATGCGCAAAGAAAGTGCAATGAAAAGCGCCTGGCTTTCCATTGATTTGATAATCGATTACCGACGGCTTTCGGCATTGCGGATAAGCGGGGGCGATGCGATGATGGCGCGCGGTGCGTTGCGCATTCCGGTCGAATCCGCGAGGCGCGCGTGCCCCGATCGTCCACCCCTGCACCGAAGGAGCGCACGCTTGCGTCTCGTACCCGTTCTCGCGCTGGCCGTCGCGGCGCTGCTGTCCGCCTGCGCCGGTTCCGGCGCGCCCCGCCAGAGCGCGCCGGTCGCCGCGCCGCGGCCGCCGGGCGCCACCGGCGCGCAATTGCTGCCGCCGGGCTACGTCTGCCAGGATTGCTCGATGAGCTTCATCGTCAGCGCGATCCGTCCGCCGCGTCACGGGCTGATGCTGGTGCGCGGCGGTTTCATGACGCCGCAATCGATGTGGATCGTGGTCGACTACGACCAGCAGCGCATCTCGCGCGTGGTCACGGCCGCCTCGCGCGACGCGTCGGGCAACTTCGCGTTGAGCCCGGTGGCCGGCGACGCGGCCGCGCTCGACAGCGCCGAGCTGGCCGGCATCCGCGCGGATGCCGACGATGTCTGGGCCGCGCTGCGCACCATGCGCTCGAAGTCGGCCACCGACGTGACCTGGAGCCTCTACCTGCTCGACGGCGAGGCGGTGCGCCACGAGTTCGGCATCGGCCTGCCCGGCGACGACGCCGCCAAGCTGGCCGCGCGGATCGACACGGTGGAGGAACGGCGCTTCGCGCACTGAACGGCCGGTGGGCGGGCGCGAGGGCAGGGGCCGGCGCCGGCTTGCCCGATGCGGTGACGCGTTTCGGGTAGCGCTCGCCGCCCGCGGCGCGGCGCAGCCTCCCCGGCGCCGGGCCGGTTTGCGCGTTCGCGGACGATCCGGTTAAAATG